>JAVEQW010000009.1:0-34763 GCA_034007385.1 Candidatus Izemoplasmatales bacterium | reverse complement strand
ATAGGTAGTAGCGCGAAAGCGGTAAGTAATGGTAATAATAACCCGCTTAATGAAGCAATTAAACTAGGAACGAATTGATCAACGGTATCTTGAATAACATTGGTCTCGTTGACATAGGCAACAATCTGGTCGTATAAATCCCCACCAAAAATAAAGTCATCTCGTAAATCATTGGTAATGTAGTCTACAATGGTTGGAAAATCATCTGCGAAGAAGTTCCTGATTTCATTGATAATTAATGGTGTTAAGAAATAGAAAGCTACGAAGATTAAACCTACCGTCAATATAAAGACTATTGCTAAGGAGAAACCTCTTGGCCCAATACCCTTCTTCTCTAAAAGTTTGATAAGTGGAAAGATGATTAAAGCACTGAAGTAAGCCAAGGCGATAGGGATAATAACGGCTCTTATAGCTCCTAAAATCCAGTTCCAGAAATCACTAAACTGAATTGCTAAAAGAACTATTCCGAAACTTAGAATAATTATTGCTAGATATTTGATGATTCGATTTAATTGTTCATCGGAAATCTTAGGCTTTTTCAAAGTTAAAATCACATCCTTAACAAAATAATTATATCACAAAGAAAACCTAAATAAATAGGTTATCTTTGATTATTTAACAACCGTCACAACTTCCACAGCCACCGCTGCAACTTCTGTTGGTTAAAGCATTGACTAAATATTGGTAAAGATTATCAATATTTACTTCTACTTGTTCTTTGGTTTCAAGTGATTTTACATTAATAGTTCTTTTCTTAGCTTCTTCTTCACCATAGATTAAGTAGAATTTTGGATTCAATCTATCAGCTTGTTTAAACTGTTGTTTAAGATTTTTGTTGAAGAAGTCATAATCGATGATGATTCCGCCGTGACGAAGATTATTGATAATCTTAAGTGCTTCGGTCTGGTAGATGTCACCGATAGAGATAAAATAACAATGGATGAAGTCTTTAATCTCTTCTTTATTGATAGCCTCCAAAGCTAATAATAATCGCTCAACACCAAAGGCAAATCCTACAGCAGGTAGGTCAGGACCTTCTAATGATTTATAAAGATTATTGTAGCGACCGCCGCCAACAAGGGTTGATTGTGATCCTAGAGTTTCTAGATCTGAGGTTATTTCGAAAACAGTGTGAGTATAATAATCTAATCCTCTTACTAAATTCTTATTTATAGAATAATCAAGCCCTAGTTCTTCTAAAGCCATGATTACCTGATCAAAGTGCATCTTAGCTTGGTCAGACAAATAATCTACAGGTTTAGGTGCGTTGATCAACACTTCATTGTTCATATCCACTTTACAGTCTAAAACCCGTAGAGGATTTTCCTCATAACGACGATTGCAGTCATTGCATAAATGTTTGATATTTGGTCTTAAATATTCCTTTAATGCTTCCATGTAGCGATCTTTAGATTCTTTATCCCCTAAAGAATTAACTTGAATTTTGATGTTTTCTATTTTTAAGGCTTTTAAGAATGTTGCTGCAAAATTGATAATTTCTGCGTCAGCTAAAGGCGAATCAGCGCCGATAATTTCGGCACCGAACTGATGGAACTGTCTTTGACGACCTTTTTGAGGTCTTTCATAGCGAAACATCGGACCGTAGTAATAGAGTTTAAGCGGTAAGTTTTCTTCCGTATATAGTTTGTTCTCAATTACTGATCTGACAACGCTCGCAGTTCCTTCCGGTCTTAAAGTATTCATTCTTTTGCCACGGTCTTCGAAGTCATAGGTTTCTTTTTTTACTATATCGGTTGTTTCACCTACTGAACGATGGAAAAGTTCAGAAGCTTCAAATATCGGAGTTCTAATCTCTTTGAAGTTGAAGAGTTTAGATACGTTTCGCATTACTTCTTCTAAATCTTGCCATTTATTTATTTCTGAAGGTAGAATATCTTGCGTACCTTTTATTTTGTTAATCATAATCTCAACCTTTCTTTTTAAAAAGTCGCCCTTTATAAAGGACGACAATCACTCTTTAAAGAAAGTGATAAATTACTTTTATTCGAAGTAGTTATCACTAACTTGACTTGTTACATAATCAACTAAGTCCTTAACATCTTTCATTTCTGTAGCTGCTTCATCAGAAATTGTAATAAGGAATTCGCTTTCAATTTGGTTAAATAATTCTAATGCATCTAAAGAATCAGCGCCAAAATCTTCAGCTAAGCCAGCATCTAAAACAACAACTTCAGGTTTAACACCTAATTCTTGAACAATCATTTCTTTTATCTTTTCAAAGACTTTTTCTTTCTTTTCCATAATTTCCTCCTGATTTATATATAGTTATTATATTATTTTTTTGTTATCTAGTCAAATAGGATTAACTATTCTTTTTCAATAATTATCGTAACTGGGCCACTATTTACCAGTTCGACATCCATATGCTCTCCGAAGACACCTGTATGGACTTCTAAATTATAATCTTCGGAAAGTAACTTATTGAAATCCAGGTATAGTTTATTTGCTTCTTCGTAGTTTAAAGCTTTTGTAAATGAAGGACGGTTGCTTTTTGTAGAGTCGCCATAAACAGTGAACTGTGAGATGGATAGGATTTTCCCTTTAACTTGATTGATATCAAGGTTCATCAATCCTTGTTCATCTTCAAATACTCTTAATCGAGAAATTTTTCTGGCAACATAACTAACTTGGGCCGGTCCGTCGCCTTGGGTAAAGCCCACTAGCAACAAGAACCCGTTATCAATAGCGGAAACTACTTTTTCGTTGACTTTTACCGAGGCTTTTGAGACTCTTTGAACTACTACTCTCATTGTCCTAACCTCTCGATTGAATAAACGTTTTTAACCTTTTGAATATTCGCAATTACATTGTCTAATTCCAAGACGCTGCCAATTTCGATTTTCATTCTGATCGTACCTTCTTTGACATCGTTTGATTGAGCTGAAACTTGAGCAATTTTTGCTTTTGATGAGGTTGCGGCATTAATTATTTCCGCAAGAATATTATCTCGGTTTAAAACGCCTATTTTTAGGTTTGTTACATATCGTTTAGATGTGTTGTTGCCCCAAGAAACATCAATTAAGCGATTCACATCAAAGGTTTCAATATTTTTGCATTCTTTTCGGTGAACGACAATACCTGAGTTTTTTGTGATATATCCGACGATATCATCACCTAAAATCGGATTACAGCAGTTACCTAATTTAACTGAAGGTTTATCTAATCCTTCAACTATGATGTTGATATCAGAATGAAGGTAACGTTTCTTCCTTTCATCTTGTTCTTTCGAGTATTTTTCCAATAGGTCTTGCTCTGTAATTTCCGGTTTGCCAATAACTAGATTAATGGCACCAATTGGTGAAATTACATTTTTACCGATTTCATAGTAAAGGTCTTCTAGAGATTTAACCCCCTTATTTTCAAAGAACTTTACTGCTTCTTTATCAGTTAAGGTTATGTTTAAATGACGACTTGATATTTCATGATCAAGTGCTTCTTTACCTTTTTCAATCAAAAACTCGCGTTTTTGCTTGTTTAGGAAATTCTTAATTTTACTTCTAGCATTGCTTGTTTTAGCGATTTTTAACCAGTTATCATTAGGACCCACGGAGTTAGGTGAAGTTTTGATTTCAACTAAGTCTCCAGTTTTTAAGGTATAGTCTAGCGGTCTGATTTTTCCGTTTACAATCGCACCGATGGTTTTTTCTCCGACTTTGGTATGAATTCTAAAAGCAAAATCTAGCGGAGTAGCTCCTGCCGTCAAGTCGATGATTTCACCCTTTGGGGTGAAGACATAGACGTTAGCTCTTAAAATATCGTCGGTAAAGATATCAAGTATTTCTTCGTCAGAATCACTTTCTTCAGTATATTTTATTAATTCTGAGTACCAGCGTAGTTTAGAAGAAACGATATCTTCAATATTCTTTCTTGATGATATGCCTTTTCCTTCTTTATATGCCCAGTGAGCAGCTACCCCTTTTTCCGCAATTTCATCCATTTCTTTGGTTCTGATTTGAATCTCAAAGATTTTGCCTTTATTGACAACTGTTGTATGCAAAGATTGATACATGTTTGGTTTCGGCATCGCAATATAATCTTTAAATCTTCCGGGAACAGGTATAAAACGTGAATGGACTATGCCAATAGCTTTATAACAATCACTAATGGTATTGACGATAATTCTTAATGCAAGAAGGTCATGAATTTCTTCAAAATCGATGTTTTTGACTTTCATTTTGCTATAGACTGAATGAATATTCTTGATTCTGCCTTTGATGTCAAAGTCAAACTCTTCTTCGGTTAATAATTTTGCAAGAGATCTTTCCATCTCTTGAACGTCTGCTTCACGAGATCCCTTTTTATCTCTCAATAGTCTAGCTATTTTTTGATATTCAAAAGGATATAAATGTTTGAATGATAAGTCTTCAAGTTCAGCTTTTAAACGATACATACCTAGACGATGAGCAATAGGTGCGAAAACATCTAGAGTTTCCCGAGAAATTCTGATTCTTCTCTCGTCGTCAAGATAGGTTAAGGTTCGCATGTTGTTAAGTCTATCAGCTAATTTAACAAAGATCACTCTGATATCTCTTGCCATCGCCAAAACCATTTTTTGATGGTTTTTAACTTGTTGAGCAGCTTTGGAAATATTGTACTTAAGTTGGTCTAATTTTGTAAGTCCTTCAACAATATCCGCGACTTCTTCACCAAATTTTTCCTTTATTTCGTCATAGCTTGTGTCAGTATCTTCTAATATGTCATGCAGAAGTCCCGTAACCAAGGTGTTTGGGTCAACTTGATACTCGGCTAGTGTAATGGCGACATCACGAGGATGAACAATATATGGCTCTCCTGATTTTCTCAGCTGTCCTTGATGTTTTGAATCGGCAAAGTCAAAAGCGCTCCTGATAAAATCCAGGTGCTTAGGTAATGAGATATACTTGGATATCTCTTTATATAATGGCTGATATAAATCTTTTTGCGTCACCAATTTTCTCCCCTTAATATTGCATTAATACTTTAATTGGATAATTCTTTAGTTTGTTTCTTCCGTTTAAATCGATAAGTTCAATCATGAAACCTAAGCCAACTACTTCAGCTCCTGCAGCTTCTACTAGTTTAATTGTAGCTTCCATAGTTCCGCCAGTTGCTAATAAGTCGTCGATAATTACAACACGATCACCCTTTTTAACTGCGTCTTTATGCATGCATAGGGTGTTTTTTCCATATTCTAGTTCATAATCATAGGTGATTACTTCGCGTGGTAATTTTCCTGGTTTTCTGACCGGGATAAAACCGGCATTCAAAGCATAGGCTACCGGTGCCCCGATAATAAAACCTCTAGCATCAGGTCCGATTACTTTATTTGCTTTTAAATTTCTTGAGAACTCAGTCAATTCATCAATTGCAGTTTTAAAAGCTAATTCATCTCCGATTAGCGGAGTAATATCTTTAAATTGAATTCCTTCGATAGGAAAGTTGGGAACATTTGTTATATAGTCTTGATATTTCATCTTTTTTCCTCCAAGATTTGATTAAAATATTGTTTTATGGTTTGCAAGTCGTTTTGATAGATAAAATTAATAAAGTGGAAATTATCATTCATCTGTTTGAAAGTCTTTGAATTGTTTAAATCCATTTTCTTCGATACTCGTAAAACTTGATAGTTTTCATTGATATTGTCAATTAAACCCAATTCAACGAAAATTTTCAAGGCATTTTCATAAATAAACTCATCATAATTAAAATAATTAAGGTCTTTTTTTTGAAAATGGTCAAGTTTTTCAAAGTACTGATAGATTTTTCCGAGTTCTAAACGATTAATTAATGGATTGATGTTTAATGTCTTATCTCTTGGTAATAGAGCGACAGTTTTATATTTCTTTAAATCTGTCATCCAATCGTTATTTTTTAAAATTGAAGTGTCGTTTAAAAGTAGGGTTTCTTCTCGCAAGTAACTGATTGAATCATCTTTGTTCTTACGAAAATCAAGTACTTGCAACATATCAGTGGAAATGTCTTTAATCATTATTTGCAGACTATCGCGGTTTCTGTAACTATTGACATTTAACCCACCGCAGATTTTTACGAAATCTCCCGGATTAACCAAGTAATAGTATTCAAGCGAATTAAAGTCTAAAGCGTCAAAATAATAGCCATCGACCTCTAATTGCAACTTAGTGTGTTTGAAATTTAGTATTTGCTTTCTAGCAATTCTTAAATTACTCATTATATAAGTTGCAGTAAAGAAAGATTTGTCTTGAATATCTTTAATGGTTTTAACTGATACCCTTGGAAGATAAAGTTCCATATCGACTTTTAAGACTGGGTTTTTCTCTTCTATATCTAATGAATTTAGTCTTTTTTTAAAGTTATCAAGATTTTCTGTATATAACTGTAATCCTGCTGCTTGTGAGTGTCCGCCGTATTTTTCCAGTAAATCGGCACTCATGTTTAGCATTTCCAAGATATTTGCGTCTCCAAAGCTTCTGGCAGAACCTTTGGCTAGATTGTCGCTATCAATATTTAGTACGATTGTAGATTTTTGATATTTTTCAACTAATCTTTGGGCACAGATTCCGATTACGCCTTCATGCACATCTTTAGAAGCGACTACTAATACTGAGTCATTAGGATTGACAAGTTCTTCGCAAATTAGAAACGCATCTTCAGTAAGCTTTTTCCGTAAATCATGATTTTTTTCAATATCAACGATCAAATCATTAGCTCTTTTGATATCTTCAGTTATTAATAATTCAACTGCTTCTTTCGCTTTGTTAAGTCTACCGCTGCTATTGATTTTAGGCGCAATCTTAAAAGCTATTGCTGTGACGTTGATAATATCAAGGTTGCTATAATCTAATAGTTTCTTTAAACCGATGTTAGTTGTGTTTCTGATTCGCTCTATCCCAAGGTTAACCATAGCTTGATTTTCGTTTTCAAGCGGCATTAAATCTGCTATAGTTCCTATCATTACTAGATCTAGCAAATCATCTAGGGTGTCATCTAGAAGTGCTGAGGCCAGTTTATATGCTACCATAACCCCTGCAATTTCTTTGAAAGGATATTCAGGACTTAATTTTGGATGAATTATGGCATAAGCTTCAGGTATTTCTTCGCTAGGCTGATGATGATCGGTGATAATGCAGTCGATACCTTGATCTTGAAGTTGTTTGATTTCATTAACGCAGGTGATGCCGTTATCGACGGTAATAACTAATTTATAACCCGACTCAATTATATCGCTGACTGCTCTCTCGTTAAGTCCATATCCTTCATTAAAGCGATCGGGCAAGTCGTAATTAACTCGGGCATTTAATTTCATTAATGAACGATAAAGGACAGCAATTGAGCTAATACCGTCGCAGTCATAATCACCAAAGATAATGATTTTCTCTTTGTTGATAATAGCTTGTTTGATTCTTTCAACGCTTTTTTTCATGTCGGATAACTTGAATGGATCGATTAACCTTTCCTTACCCATGGAAAAAAACGTCTCATAATCAGAGATATTTCTGTTCATCAATAAGGTTTTAAAGATTTGTTGGTCGTCAACTATTCCTTCTACTTGCTTTTGCCAGATATACTTTGATTTTATCAAATAAAACAACTCCAATTCTTGTGAATATAACAATTAAAATTTCAAGGAAATATCTAAAGATTTATATGAGTGTGTCAAAGCCCCTACGCTAATGTAGTCAACACCCGTTTCAGCAACCGATTTAACGCGTCTTAGGCTCATATTCCCACTAGCTTCTAGGCGTTTTTTACCTTGATTAAGCTCTACACATTCCTTCATCAACTGGTTGGACATGTTGTCTAGCATAATGATATTACAATCGCTTTTTAAAGCTTCTTTGAATTGCTCGATTGTTTCAACTTCAACTTCGATCTCTAAACTTTTTCCAATAGCGTTTCTGACTTTTTTTACAGCTTCTGCAATTGAGTTAGCGGCTTTAAGGTGGTTATCCTTTAGCATCACCATGTCAGATAAACTCATTCGGTGATTAGTTCCTCCACCGTCAACTACTGCTTGTTTTTCAAGGATTCTTAATAGCGGGGTGGTTTTTCTTGTGTCTAGAATTTTACACTTGAATCCTGATATTTGATCAACGAATTTCGATGTCATTGTGGCGATACCTGACATTCTTTGCAAGAAGTTTAATCCTACTCTTTCAGCCATAAGAATCGATTTAGTCAAACCTTCAACAGTGGCTATTACATCACCTTTATTTACTTTTTCGCCGTCTTTTTTCAGCACTTTAAATACTGTATCCTGGTCGACTTGTTCAAAGGTTTCTTTACAAACTGTTATCCCTGAGATTACCCCTTTTTCTTTAGCAATAAACTTTCCGAAAGATTGTTCGTTGCTAAAAAGGAATTCGCTGGATACATCTATTTTGGGTATATCTTCTTTTAGTGCGTTTTTTACTATAAGTTTTATTTGTTCATCCATACTATTCACCTAAATCCATTCCCATTTGACCGTCAAATTTATGTTTAGTATCTTTCTTTACGATTTTTACCCACTTAGCTTTTCTTCCAACCCCAACAGCTCTTATGATGTTTTCATCAGAGAGTCTTTTCAAGGTGCGGTTGATAGTTGAATCAGAAACCGAAGGATGTCTTTCTCTAATGTCTTCTTTCGAGAAAACGTCACCCAACTTATAGATTGTATTTTCAATATAATCAGTTTTATTAATTTGAATATCTTGATCATACTTATAATCTCTTGATGTATCTTGCAAATCAAGATAGATGCCGTTGAAAACATTGATGAAGAAACTCATCAAAGGCATAATATCAGCCAAGCCTTGTTTGCTTTGAATTTCAACTTGACTTAACAACATGTGATAATCTTCGCTATACAGATGTAATTTTTGGTAGAAAGATATGTAATTAGCCGCTTTGAAGTTATTTTCTAACATGAGTATATAAAACACCAGATTAGCTAAGACGTCGTTATATTCCATTTCAAAAACTTTCATGCTAGAAAAATCAACTAGGAAATTTACATATAGAAAAATCGGTTCTACAGACTTCTCTTTAACAATATGATTGAACTCTTCGATATATTTTTCCAAATCTTCTCGTAATGAATGGGTTTCATTGTTAAACATACCTTTTTTCTTGCCGTATTTGCGATATCTTAACTTTTCTTTATTTAATACTCCGTTGAAAAGAAGGCTGGATAAATCGTTTATTTCACCTAAATGTAATTGAAAAGGATCGGTATTCTCAATATGAATCATTGAAAAAATAGCATAGAGGTTTTTATAAAGTTGTTCTGCTTTATTATTTGCAACAGAGGAATCAAGCAAAAGCGTGCGATATCGATTTTCTCTGATCTGAAAATCTTTCGCAAAGAAAATCTTGAAGAAATATTCGCAGTTTAAAGCAGCTACTTCTTTTTGGATATACTCTTTGTTACGAGCAAAAATCTCTTCATAGAGATGGTTTTTACCCATTTCATAATAAAGAGCAGTCGTTTTACTGAAGACTTCATGCGTAACCAAATTTACTTTAATTCGATCTAGACAATACATATTGGTTCCCCTTATGTTTTTTTATTCTAGTTCATCAATAATCTTGTTTATGAAACTCATATCCCATTCAAGGTTTGATACATACCATGAACTATCAAGGATATTCTCGAAACTAACTTGATTTTTTTCTTCTGAAAATTGTTGGTCTTGACTCTCAAAATAACTGTTTAATAAGAGGCTGTTCCCATAGATTTGGCCAATATAGGCACTCATTGAGATATTCTCTGAAGTAAGGTTCAAACTTCCTCTAGCAACGGAATCTTTGTTTTCGCTATACCAATCTTCTCCGATAAGTAATCCGGCGGATATAATTAAACCTTCGGCTGAAATCGATGTGTCTGCGAAGTTGTCGCGATTATCACCGAAGTTGTTATAACCGATTAAACCGCCAATATAGGCGTTATTCAACAAACTTTCAACTGATATATGACTGAAGGCAATATTATTTGCGACTGCAATGTCTTTGCCTTTTCTTTCAATCTCATAACCGGCAGTAATACCGCCGTAATTATGACCGATTAGACCGCCGACATTAGCCATGTCTTCAGTTGAAGTAACATCAATTGTAGTATCCGAAAAGTTTCCGGTGACTTTTGAATTAAACACTTTTCCGATTAATCCGCCAACAAAAGTGATTCTTTCTGAAACAATCGTTAAAGCCCCATTAGCTTGGTTGTCAGTTATTTCATTCGGAAGAAAATTCGCGATATTTCCTGAATATGAGTTTTCTGAAGATTGACCCAATAAAAGACCAGCATATGTGTTGGAATCGTTGTTTATGACGTTAATTGTACCATTTACAAATACATCTTCGACATTACCACTTGAATTCCCTGCTAAGCCGCCTACGAAAGTGATTCTCTCTGTAGTGTAATTTATCGAAAAATCTTTGACAGTTAAGTTATAAATGTTTCCTTCAACGTAACCGAATAGGCCGGTGTATATATACTCTTGAGTAATGGTCAAATTAGATATTTCAAAACCGTTTCCATTAAAATCGCCTCGGAATGGTTGATTGTAACTTCCTAAGGGAATCCATTCCTCATCTTGTAAATCAAGGTCGTTCATAAGTATATAAGATTTATTCATTTCAATGTTCTTTAGTTCTTCTACAGTCGTTATTTCCAGATAGTTCTCAGTATCGACTACTATTGGTTCAGTTGTGGTTTGGGTGAAATTAAAACCACATCCTGTAAGGAATAATGACATAGCTATTATTAAAATCAGTTTTTTCATGTTATCAGCTTCTTTCTAAAACAAAGTTTGTTGGATGATATCTTCAAAATCGTCATCATCCTCATCATCTTCTTCGATTACTTCCTCAGATACTTCTTCCTTCATAAAAGGTAATTCTTCTTCTTTATCTAAAGAACTGGAGATAATCTTTTCGAGTTCATTCATTACCTCGTCGGTTTCTTCAATTTCTTGAGGTTCGACGACGTCGATTAAGTCAATTAGGACTTTCTTATTTTCATGATAATCGTTGATTTCAATCATCATGTTGAATGGTTGATCTCCTTTATCTAGGTAAGGTATTCCATTCTCATATCGATCTGGCTTCAATTCAATTCCCGGTATGGTTAAATCTTTTTTCTTAGCTAAAAGTCTGACCGTTAAAGAATCTTTAAGCCTGAAGATGTTTTCGACTGCCATAGCAACAAAGCGATATGGATTACTTTGAACGGTTTTAAGGTATCTCTTACCTTTTGCAGGTCGATGAGAATATTCGATATTGCTTACAAACTCACGTTTTAAACCACCTCTATTTGTCAGCATCAAAACTTCATCCTTGTTGATATGAGTCGAATATTTAGCCCCTACTAAAGAATCATCTCTTAGGTTAATGCCTTTAACACCTTTAGCGTTAAGTGACTGAGTTGATACTTCATCTAGATCATATTTCAAGACATATCCATGTTCACTAACCAGTATTATGTCTCTATCAAAAGCTTCTTTTAAATCAACGCTGACAAGTGGATTATGTTTATTGGCAGGCAAACAATTAAAGGTCCTGTTTGTTCTGGTTTTTTGGAACTCATTTAACATTACTCTTTTTACTTGACCGTCTTTGTTGGCCAATAAAACGTCTCTTTCATCATCGAACTCATCGATTACAAGATAATCAACGATAGTTTCTTTATCGACTAATTGAGCGTAGTTACCAATGTAATCTCCCATGTCCCTATATTTCAAATCAGAAACTTTGTGGACAGGGATAGAAATAAAGTTACCGAAGTTGGTAAAGAATAGGAGTGTATTTCTTGTATTCAACTCGGTTTGCTTTAATATCATGTCACCGTCTTTTAAGCCGGTTTCGGTTTGTGTAGCTTGATAAGATTTAAGTGATGTTCTTTTAATATAACCATCTTTGGATAGAACGAACATGACGTTTTCATTTTCAATCAACTCTTGTTCGTCGATTTCCAATTTTTGGATTTGTCCGGCAATAACTGTTTTTCTTTGGACAGGATGATTGTTCATAACTTCTTCTAACTCTTCAACAACAGCGTTTTCTAATTCTTCTTCATTGCTGAGAATTTTCTTTAGATGACCTATGAGATCAGATAATTCTTTGCTTTCCTTTTTCATTTGGGTAACGTCTGTTGTGGATAAACGATATAGTTGCAATGATACTATCGCATCAGCTTGAACTTCGGTAAATTCAAAGTTTTCAACTAACTTGTTGATTGCATCTTTTTTACCCATTGAGGATCTGATTAAAGCGATTACTTCATCAAGTACTGAAACCATCTTTAAAAATCCGGAAACGATGTGTTTGCGTTTTTCCGCTTGGGTTAATTCATAATTTGAACGGTTTCTAACCATTTCTTTTTGATGCTGAATATATTCTGTAAGAATTTCTTCTAAAGACAATAGTTTAGGGCTTCTTTGACTGATTGCGACCATATTGTAATTATATGTCGTACTTAACTCAGTGTTTTTATAAAGGTATGCCAAAACTACGTCAGAAGCAATTTCTTTCTTTAGTTTAATGACGATTCTAATGCCTTCGCGGTCAGATAAATCATTGACTTCTAAAATTCCATCAATCTTCTTATTTAGTCTTATTTCATCAATCTTTCTAACAAGATCCGATTTGTTAATTTCATAAGGGATTTCAGTGATTACAATCGAAGTATCTTCTACTTCGGCTTTAGCTTTTAATACTATTTTACCTTTTCCGGTTTGAAACGCTTTTTTGATTTCCTTCGTGCCTTCAACGATGGCTCCAGTTGGAAAATCGGGACCTGGTAGGATATTGAGTAATTCGTCAATATCGGCGTGAGGGTTTTTGATTTTATAGATTGTTGCTTTTAGTACCTCTGTAAGGTTATGCGGCGGAATGTTGGTTGCGTAGCCAGTCGCCATTCCGGAACCACCGTTGACTAAAAGATTAGGAAACTTTGCCGGTAAAACTACCGGTTCTAGTTCACAGTCGTCAAAATTAGGAATAAATGTTACGGTTTTTTTGTCGATATCTTTTAACAATGCTTCAGCATATGTTGTAAGTCTGGCTTCAGTGTAACGCATAGCGGCTGCCGGATCGTTATCGACAGAGCCGTTGTTGCCATGCATATCGATAAGTAATGTTCCCATCTTCCAAGTTTGCGACATTCTTACCATGGCGTCATAAACGCTTGAGTCACCATGAGGGTGATATTTACCAATTACTTCACCAACGATTCTGGCAGATTTTTTATATGGTTTAGTTGAACCCATTCCTAGTTCATTCATCGCAAATAGAATTCTTCTTTGCACTGGTTTTAAGCCGTCTCTTACATCAGGCAAAGCTCGGTCTTGGATGATATATTTAGAGTAGCGACCAAACCTATCACCGACTATGTCTTCAAGATTTATAGGTATAATCTTTTCTTCTAAAAATTCATCAATTTTCTTCTTTACTGATTTAGCCATTGATAACACCTTCAATCATAAACTCGTCGTCTTCGCTTTCAAATGATACATTTGTATCAATCCATTCTTTTCTTGGTTCTACTTTATCACCCATCAAAACCGAAATCCTTAAATCGGCTTCAGCTAAATCATCAATTTTAACTTGAACTAATGTTCTTGATTTCGGGTCCATTGTGGTTTCCCAAAGTTGTTCTGAGTTCATTTCACCAAGACCTTTATAGCGTTGGATGGTATATGTCTTATACTTTTGACAAATTTTTTCTCTTTCTTCTTCATCCCATGCATAAAGAGATTCCTTCTTGCTTGAAGTAATCTTGTAAAGTGGTGGTTGAGCTAGATAAAGTTTTCCAGCTTCTATTAGTTCGGGCATATATCTAAAGAAGAAAGTGATTAATAGAACTTGAATGTGGGCTCCATCAGTATCGGCATCGGTCATGATTATGACTTTGTTATAGTTGGACTTAGTTACGTCAAACTCACTACCGATTCCCGCACCAATCGTAGAGATAATCGTAGAGATTTCCTCGTTTTTAAACACTTCTTCCATTCTTTGCTTTTCGGCGTTGATTACTTTACCTCTCAAAGGTAAGATTGCTTGGAACATTCTGTCTCGCCCTTGTTTTGCTGAGCCGCCAGCTGAATCACCTTCAACTAAAAATAGTTCTTTGATTTCTGGGTTCTTAGAACTGGCAGGAGCTAGTTTACCGGAAAGAATAGTCTCTTTCTTTTTTATCTTTTTAACGATTCTAGCATCGTCTCTAGCTTTTCTAGCAGCTTCCCAAGCATTTCTTGCGTCAACGGCCTTTTCAATTAAGCTGGCTGCAGTTTTTGGATTTTCAGTTAAATATACATTCAATTTATCTGATACGATAACTTCAACTGCCGGTCTTGCTTCAGGCGAACCTAGTTTATTCTTTGTTTGGCCTTCAAACTGTAATAAATCTTCAGGAACTCTGATTGAAATAATTGCAGTTAAACCTTCTCTAACATGGGTTCCTTCCAGTGATAAATCTCTTTCTTTGATTAGATTCATTCTTCTGCCGTAATCATTAAAGATTTTGGTAAAAGCTGACTTAAAGCCAGTCTCATGAGTTCCACCATCTTTGGTTCTGACATTATTGACGAAGGAAATGATATTTTCATTAAAAGCTTTGGTATAACCAAACGCTACTTCTACTTCAATTTTTGATTGAACACCAAAAAAATACACGGGATCGTGTAACATGCCTTTTGATTTATTGATGTAATTTACGTATTCTTTAATACCTTTCTCAAAGACAAAAGTCTGTTTTTGCTTTGAGCGGTAATCAATCAGTTGCATTTTTAAGCCTTTGATTAAAAAGGCGCTTTCTCTAATCCGCTCTTCCAAGGTTTGGTAATTGAAAAGGGTTGTGGAAAAAATCTTTTGATCAGGTTTAAACCAAACTTCTGTTCCGGTTTTTCTGGTTTCGCCGATTACTTCCAATTCCTTGACCTTTTTACCACCGTCTTCAAAACGCATCATATACATTTTTCCATCGCGGTGAATTGTCACTTGAAGAAACTCGCTGAGTGCATTTACTACCGAAGCACCTACACCGTGTAACCCACCAGCAACTTTATAAGCTCCATTAGCGGAAAACTTACCTCCTGCATGAAGTTTGGTAAAGATCACTTCAACACCGGTAACGCCTGATGAGTGAACATCAACAGGCATACCTCTACCATCATCGGTTACAACTACAGAGTTGTCCTCTTTAACTTCAACTTTAATCTGAGTTCCATATCCGGCAAGAACTTCATCTATAGAATTATCGATTATTTCCCATACTAAATGATGAAGGCCTCTGGTATCGGTTGACCCAACGTACATTCCCGGACGTTTTCTAACAGCCTCTAAGCCTTCTAAAATTTGGATGGATTTCGAATCGTATAAGTTGTCTTTTATGTCCATAATCTCGCTCCTTGATAAATCTATAATCATTATATCAAATTTTAATTGATTTATCTTTATTTTTTCATAATTTTTTGGTATAATTTTCAAGAATCGGAGGTTTATCATGACAAAGTACTTATTTATTTTATTGGCATATCTTATCGGGTCGATTCCCTTCTCATATATATTAGGAAAATACATAAAAAAAGGCGATATAAGAAAACATGGTAGCGGTAATTTAGGCACTACTAATGCTTTTAGAGTCTTTGGGGCTATTATTGGAATCGCAGTATTAATTCTCGATACACTTAAAAGTGGGATCTTGGTTTTAGCGGTAGCTAATGATTGGTTTGGCGTTGATATGTTTCATCCGCTAATCTATGGTTCAGTTGCCGTGTTAGGTCATATTTATCCTGTTTGGATGAAGTTCAAAGGCGGTAAAGGCGTTGCTTCTTCTTTTGGAATGTTGATTTTCTATTATTGGCCTATTCCTGTGCTATTGCTACCTGTTTTTGTAACAACTCTATTATTGTCTAAATTCGCTTCATTAGCTTCTACCGTTGTGACAGTATGTGCTTTTATAGCTGGGATTATTCTTTATTTTGTAGGCGTTCCTGAAATTGATTTATATTATGTTGTTATAACCGGTTTATTAATGTTGTTGATTTTGTTTAAACACCGGTCAAACTTTAAAAGAATTTTAGCTGGAAATGAAAATAAAATTGAATTTAAGAAAAAGAAGAAAATTTAAGTAAAATAAAAAAAAGATGGTTCCTAAAATTTGTTAGGAACCATTTCTTTATTTAGCTTGTTTCATTGAAGCCATGACTTGTCTAACTTGTTTTTCAGAAGGTTTTCTTCCCATTTGACTCATCATCGCTCTAATCATTTGTTCATTAATTGGTGGGTTTTTCTCCAAGTATTTTTTAAAATAGTTTCTGGCAATAAAAAAGCCAGCTACTGCTCCACCTAATAGTGCAACTACGATTAATACTATTGCTAACCATAAATCCATAATATTACCACTCCTTTAGACAACATACATATTTTATCAAAGAAACTGGCGTATTTCAAGAATTATATTTTGTGAAATGAAATTTTTATTTAGTGTTTACAAAACGGGTAATGATTGTTATTATATATATGTATATAAAAGTTTCTTTTTAAGGAGGATTCGTCATGCCAAGAGTTATCTTAGACACTTGTATCGCTTGTGGTACTTGTAAAGAAAACTGCCCAGTAGATTGTATTGCTGAAGGAGATATCTATGTAATCGATCAAGACGCATGCATCGACTGTGGTGTTTGTGAAGCAAACTGCCCAGTAGATTGCATCGTAATCGCTGACTAAAACAAAAAAATAACGGAAAATTCCGTTATTTTTTTTTATTTATTTCTTAAAATAAGAAGAGAGTTTATCTAATGATTCAATCAAAAGCTCGTCTTTTTCAAGTTCCATTTCTTCAAAGATTGAATCGATCATTTCATCATGGAAACTGTCGTGTTCTTTTAATACTTCCATTGCTTTCGGTAATAAGCCAACTACAACTTTTCTTCTGTCTTCAGGGTCTCTTTCTCTTAACACATATCCCTTTTGATAGAGGGTGTTTATCGCTGTTGTCAAAGAACCAATAGTAATGCCTAGTCTCTTGGCGATATTTGACATGGTTGGTTCTTCTGTAAGTTCTATCGCTTCAAGAACATGAACTTCACTCATGGATAGTTTTATCCCTTTATCTTTTAGATTTTGGCCTTCGATGGCTAAGATGCGGTTGAAAATCTCAACCAATAGTTCGTTGATTATACTTCTTGCTTCTTCTCTACTATACTTTTTCAATATATCCCACTCCCATTGTTCCTGGGCCGGCATGACATCCAACAACTGGTGTCAAAGGAATTAATAATACATCGTTTAAACCATGACTTTCAAGTTCATCTTTTAAATCAAGCATTTCAGCCATATTGTTAGTATAAACGATAAAAGGAATAACGTTCTTATCTTTCACTTCCGTTAAGAATCTTTGTTTTAATTCTTCTCTAGCTTTTGAAGTAGTTCGGATTTTATCTAAAGTCTCCACTTTTCCAGCTTTACTTAAATGCAATAAAGGTCTTAATTTAAGAAGTGAACCAATTGCGCCGGCAACCCCGCTCAAACGTCCGTTTTTAACTAAATATTTTAATGTGTTTACAGTAATGTACACATGATTGTTATCTCTGATTTTGTCTAGCTGAGCGATTATTTCTTCTTCGCTCTTTTTTTCATCAGCCATTTTTTTGGCTGTCATTGCCATTAAAGCTTCAACATAAGTTAATGATAATGAATCATAAACTATTACGGGAATATCAATCATTTTAGCTGCTAAAACAGCGTTTTGATATGTACCGCTAAGTTGTTTAGAAATTGTGATGACGATTAGTTTTGTATAACCGGCATTCTTCATTTCTTCATATATCTCTAGGATTTTTCCTGTTGATGTTTGAGCAGTGGAGATGTCTAAGTCAGGATTTTTTTCTAGACGACTATAGAAATCGTCACTAGTGATTTCTATAAAATCTTCATATTCTTCTTTTTCAATGTTTAAAAGCGATCTAAATTTTCTGATTTCCTTGTCATGAACCAAATAATCAATTCCTGAATTACCACAAACAGCTACTCCAATTTTTTCCATAATACACCTCTAATTTAATTTTTAAATTCAAATAGTTTGAACTTCAAATTATATTTTAGCATATTGATTTTTAAAAATCAAGCACTATCAACTTTAAAAAAGAGCCTCAGGTCTTTTTAATATTGTTGGTAAGGATTTGTGTCTATTTCAGATTTTATAAATTCAACTTCCTTGAATTGATTCCCTAAAAAATCATAGATAGCATCCACGAAGATTTTCTCTGCGTGATGACCGATATCAATTACTGTTAAACCGAGACTTGTGGCCTCTAAAGCTGTATGATAAGTAACGTCTCCAGTCAAATAGACATCGCACCCTCTCATTTTAGCTTGATACATATGTTTTGAACCGGAACCACCGGAAATACCTACTCTTGAAACTTCTCTTGAAGTACTGCCGATTACTTTGACATTATCTAGGTTTAGCTTATTTTTTAAATCATTAATAAAGTCCTTGATATTGATTGTTTCGATATCGCCGTATCTTCCAATACCGTCAACCTCATCCATTAGAGCAGGATTCTTTAATCCAAGAATCTTTGCGAACTCATCGTTCATTCCACCTTCGGCAGTATCATAGTTGGTGTGAGCTGAGTAAACGGTGATGTTGTGTTTGATAAGATTTTTGATAATCCAACCTCTTGGTGTATCAAAAATTATTTTATCTAAAGGATTAAATAAAAGGGGATGATGAGAAATAATCATATTTACTTTTTTTTCGATTGCTTCTTTGATCACTTCTTTGGTTACATCTAGAGTAATTAATACCTTTTTTGCAGGAATATTTAAAGTCCCGACTTGAATTCCGACATTATCCCACTCGTAAGCTAGATCTTTGGGAAATTTTTCTTCAAAGTATTTGACTATGTCAATTAGATTCATGTTATTAAATCCTCCAGTTCCTTAATTCTTCTGTGTAAATCTTGTTTTACTTCATCGCTTTTAGCTTTCAGTTGCGCATTCTTTAGTTCATTGAGATGTTTTTTAATCATGTTGATAAAGGGTAATGATTTTGACTTGATTATTAGTGGTCCAAATTCTTTTTCTAAAGCATTCAATCGCATTTGTCCCTTTTCAAGAACCATTAACTGGTAATTTTTCCGGTTTTCATGGATAAGTTCCTCAGCAACGATCTTCCAGTTTTTTTCTTGTAAAAAAGCTCTTAGAATCTCATTTTCAGAGTTAGCTATTAGAACTAGTCTTTTAACATATCTTAAGTCCGCTTCTTCTAGAATCGAAACAATTAATCTGCCGCCCATACCCAAGATACTGACGACATCAACTTCTTCATTCAAGTATGAAAGGCCATCAGCTAAAACCGGGATTACTAGGTTATTTAGATTATTGCTGGCGATATTTTCTCTAGCGTTATTTAAGGGTTTTTCTTTATTGTCTGAAGCATAAGCTCTTTTAACCAAGTTGTTTTTCACACAGTAAATCGGTAGTTTACCGTGATCCGTACCACAATCTGCGAGGCAATTGAACCCGTCAATATATTTACTTGCGGTTAAAAGTCTTAATGATTTCATTGATGACTTCCTTGATGGAAATCTTTCAACTTTTTGGAGCGATTAGGGCTTCTTAGTTTACGGATAGCCTTAGCTTCTATTTGTCTAATTCTTTCTCTTGTGACTTGGAATTCTTTACCAACTTCTTCTAAAGTACGGCTCTTACCGTCTAGTAAACCAAAACGCATTCTTAGAACTTTTTCTTCTCTGTCGGTCAACGTTTCAAGAGCAGCGTCAAGCTCTCTTTTCAACATTTCCTTGGATGTGAACTCATATGGTGTCAAGATGTCTTGATCGGCGATAAAATCACCTAATGAAGAATCTTCTTCTTCTCCAACTGGCGATTCTAATGATATCGGTTCTTGAGCTGTTTTTTGGATAGATTGAACTCTATCAACTGTGATACCCATTCTTTCAGCTACTTCTTCTGGAGTAGGTTCACGTTCTAGTTCTTGTGTTAAGGTTCTTTGGGTTCTGACCATTTTATTGATGGTCTCAACCATATGAACCGGTATTCTGATGGTTCTTGCTTGATCGGCGATTGCTCTGGTTATTGCTTGACGGATCCACCATGTTGCATAAGTTGAAAACTTATAACCTTTAGTATAATCAAACTTACCTACAGCTTTCATTAGCCCCATATTACCTTCTTGAATCAAATCAAGAAATTGTAAACCACGAGAAACATATTTTTTAGCTATGGAAACAACCAGACGAAGATTGGCTTCTACTAATTTTTTACTTGAAAATTCGCCTTTTTTAAAGATATCTTCATACTCAGCGATTTCTTCAGGAGAAATATCATCTCCGGTTTTAATTCGGAAATCATATTCTTCTCTAACTTTTTTCGCTCTATCGATTAAAGTAGCCAGTTCGTATTCTTCTTCACCTGATAAGAGATCAACTCTTCCGATTTCTTTTAAATACATTCTTACTGGATCGTCTACTTTAATAGATACTGAAGAATCGAAGACTTTTTCTTTCATCAATTCTTCTTCTATTTCTTTGGAGTAATCTCTTAACATGTCGATATCGCTAGGTTTTATATCATCGTCTGTTAAATCTTCTAAACTGATTTCGTCGCCTTCTTCTTCGGTGCTTTTAATAAAAGCGAAGATTTCATCAGGAAGTGCTCCTTGATTACCTAGTTCTGTTAAAACATCAGCGAAAGCTTTATCAGTTTTACGGATATTTTGGAAAATATCTTGAACTGTAAGTTCGCCTTTTTCTTTGTAAATACTCATTAGTTTATCAATTACTTGTTTTTTTGACATTTCGATTCCCCTTTATATTTTGGATATATGTGTTCAACTCCATAATTCTTTTGGTATATAAATCTTTTTCTTCATTTGTTTCTACTTCATTCACTTTGCGCATAAATTCAATGATGTCAGCTTCAAACTTGTTTTTTATTAAAGTCTCAATGCAGTCCTTAAGTTCTTTTTCACTGAATACTTCATTTTCTTTTGGTTTGAACATCTTTAGTTCTTCTTCAGTGATATTGCTTAAATCTCTTTTTAATTGCAGTTCATTAATCTCTATTTTTTGATTGTACAAAGATATTGAAGTTAATAAAAGTTCTTTTAACCTAACGTTATCAATCTTTAAAGAGCTAATACTACTATAGATATAGTCTCTAGACTCTTTGTGAACTGCAAAATAATGGATAAGCGTCTTAGCAGCAAGTTCAACGTCCTTGTTCGCCAAGCGTTTGTTTTCTTGGGCTTTGATGATAGCGTTTTGTCTTTGCTTGATGTTTATCATCCTTGCGGCGGTGATTTGGAAATTATGATAATCGGAAAGAATATCTTCATAATTGACATTGGTATCATTACTGAATTTTTTTAAGTATATTTCTCTAATAGTTGAACTAGCCACTTTGTTCAGATACTCAAAAAGTGCATTTTTTGCCTTTTCAATTTCTGCTGGTTTTGCTAGGTCATGATCCTTTACAATCATCTCATAAACGAAATCATATTGATCATATAACTTATTTTTGAGAATGTTTCTAAATGCTTCTTTTGATTTTTTCTTGATAAAATCATCAGGGTCCATTTTATTAGGCAAAAGAGCAACTTTAACATCTAAACCAACTTGACCTAATAGTACTAGTACCTTATATGCAGCTCTTAACCCTGCATCATCGCCGTCATAACAGACAACTACATTATCAGTATATTTTTTAATTAGTTTTGCGTGGTTTATTGTTAGGGCTGTACCCATTGAGCATACCGCTTCCTTTATATCCGCAGTATAAGCGCTCATTACGTCAAAAAAGCCTTCCATTAGTACTATTCTCTTGTTTTGATTGATAAATGGAATTGCTTTATCGAGATTAAATAGAACCTCGGATTTGGAAAAAATTTCGGTTTGAGTAGAGTTGACATATTTTGCAGTATTCTCTTCGTTGTTAAAAATTCTACCACTGAAACCAACCGTCTTGCCTAAGTCGTCTTTGATAGGAAACATAATCTTATTTCTAAAGATATCATAGTAATCAGATTCGTTTTTACCAATCAAACCAACTTCAATCAATTCATAATCATGAAAATCTTTTGATAATGTTTCATACAAAAGGTTTCCGGATTTAGGTGCTAATCCAATTTCGAAGTGGCTTAAGATTTCTTCATCAAAACCTCTTGATTTTAGATATTCCAAACCTAATTTTCCAGTCTCAAGATTAAGTAATTGTAAGGAAAAAAATTGTTTTGCTAGTTCATTAATTCTATAATACTTTTCTTTGTTGTCCTGCTTCTTAAATGTATCTTGAGTGTCAGGCTGAATGTTATATTTTTCACCTAAAAAGGTTAAAGCTTCACCATAACTAAAGTGCTTGTATTTTTGAATAAAACCAATTACATTACCCTTTTCACCGCAACCAAAACAGTTGAACAGTTGTCGTTCTTTACTAACAAAGAAGGAAGGGGTTTTTTCATTGTGAAAAGGGCAAAGACCTTTGAGGTTTTTGCCTGCTTGCTGCAAGGATACAAATTCAGATATAACATCGACTATGTCGGCTGTTCTTAAGATTTCTTCTACTTTTTTCTGACTGTATCTGGCCATAAGAACCTTTCTATCGATTTTTATATTTCAAATTGTTGCTTTAAATATTGATTTAGTTCATTTAAGGATACTCTGACTTGTTCCATGGTATCTCTATCTCTTACAGTAACTGTGTCGTCTTCTAGAGTTTGATTATCAATAGTTACACAATAAGGAGTACCGATAGCATCAGCTCTTCGGTATCTTCTACCGATATTTCCTGCGTCATCATAGAACGTTACAAAATTCTTCATTAACTGCTCATATACTTCTTCTGATTTTTCCGTATGGTATTTCTTTACCAATGGAAGGACATTAACTTGATAAGGAGCAAGTTCCTTGTTTAGTTTAAGTAAAGTTCTAACTTCACCGTCTTCAAGTGTTTCGTCTTCAAGATTATCAAGCAGTACAGCTAAAAATAATCTTTCAACACCTAATGATGGTTCAATTACATATGGCAAATAGGTTTCATTAGTAACTGGATCAAGATATTCAAGGTTTTCTCCCGAATACTCTTGATGGCGTTTTAAGTCATAATCAGTTCTAGACGCAATACCCCAAAGTTCATCAAATCCCCATGGGAAGTTGAATAAAACATCAGTGGTCGCATTTGAATAGAATGATAATTTTTCTTTTGGATGATCATAAAATTTTATTGATTCTGGTTTCAACCCGATTTCAACTAAAAACTCTTTTGCAAAATTCTTCCAATATTCAAACCATTCAATTTCAGTTCCCGGAACACAGAAAAACTCTAATTCCATTTGTTCAAATTCTCTAGTTCTAAAAACAAAGTTTCCTGGTGTTATCTCATTTCTAAATGACTTTCCGACTTGTCCAATACCAAATGGAACTTTCTTTCTAGAAGTTCTAACAACATTCTTAAAGTTTAAAAAAATCCCTTGAGCGGTTTCCGGTCTTAGGTAAATTTCATTATTGCTTTCAGTCGTAACGCCTTGAGTGGTCTTAAACATCAAGTTGAATTCTCTGATTTCAGTATAATCGAATCCACCGCAATTAGGACATTTGATTTTATTTTCGATGATGTAATCATACATCTTTTGATAATCCCAACCGTCAGCATCCACTTCGTTTTTAGAAGATTGAGAAATTAAGTTGTCCGCTCTATGTCTAGCTTTACAGACTTTGCAGTCCATTAAAGGATCTTTAAATCCTGCAACATGTCCTGTGGCTTCCCAAACCTTTGGATTAAGGAGAATTGAGGAGTCCAGTCCGACATTGTATTTATTCTGTGAAACAAAACGTTTCCACCAAAATTGTTTGATATTATTTTTTAAAGCAACACCTAAAGGACCGTAGTCCCACGTGTTAGCCAAGCCTCCGTATATTTCTGAGCCCTGATAGACAAATCCATATCTTTTAGCATAAGCATTAAGTTGTTCAATAGTATATTTCAAAGCCATTTCCTCCAATTTTTCGCATACTAACTCATTATAATTATACTCTTTTTATATACCTAAGTCAAACCGATAACCATGATTATATTTAAAAAAGAACTCATTAATAGCCAATAAGTCCTTTCAACATCTTTCTTGTCTTTGAGAAGTAATTTAGATGAAATTCATAGTATTCATCGATTAGGTTTCGGATGTCTTTATATAGTGATACATCTATTGATATTTCCTTGGTTTTATTAATATCATGGTAATATAGTTTTCTAATCGCATTCAGGGTTTGATTATTGTAGGAAACTTCCTTTTGATGATTTCTACAAAGAACTCCACCATCTTTAACACTGAAGGTTAATTCCTCTTGGCTTTCACAAACAATACAGCTATGTAGATTTGGATTGACTCCAAGAAGATATAAGAGTTTAAGTTCAACCATGTTGATATAAGGTATGTAGTTCTTCTCTTCTTTGATAAGCGGTAATATTTTGACTAGAAAAGCTAAGAGTTTTTCATGATCGTGATCATGAGTTGAAAAATAATAAAGCATTTCACATAGGTGCAAACAATAGGTGTATTTTTCCAAGTCTTCATGAATAATTGAAAAATTACTCAAGACTTCTCCATCTCTAAAAGTTAAAAGATTTTTTCCTGAAACATTGACCTTTACATGATTTAACACTTTGGTAAGGTTTAAAAACGGACTCTTGATCTTCTTCGAGCCATGTATTAATACTGATATTAAGCCTTGATCAGTGTAAAGATAGATTATTTCAGAACTTTCCTTATAACTGATTTTCTTGAGAATAATACCTTGGTATTCATTCACTTAGGTTTCCTCTATTCTATATCTTTATATCCATAAGTTTTGAGATAATAATCTCTATTTCTCCAGTTTTCTTCAACTTTACAGAAAAGCTCAAGATAAACTTTAGAATTTAATAGCGCTTCAATATCATTTCTGGCAGCAGAGCCGATTCTTTTCAGCATTGATCCACCTTTACCGATGATAATGCCTTTTTGTGATTTTCTTTCAACCACAACAGTAGCCATGATTTCTATTAGATTCTTTTTGTTTTTCATCGATTCTAAATAAACCATTACTGAATGTGGTATTTCTTCATGTGTAAACTCAAGAATTTTTTCACGAATAAACTCTTGAATTAAAAAGGTTTCAGGGCGGTCAGAAATTTCTCCATCCGGATAATATTTAGGACCTTCCAATAAATATTTTTTAATATCCAGCAGCAACAAATCTATATTGTCGCCTCTTAATGCAGAGATTCCAAAGACCCCCTCAAAATTAAAGGCCTTTTTATAGACTTCAACAGCTTCATTTAAACGACCGAAATCCGTGATTGTATCAAGTTTATTGATAATCAAGAATACCGGTGTTTTCAACCCTTGAAGTTTTTCCATGATTTTGAGATTATAATCTAGCACGTCATCATAGGCGTTAATCATGAACATAACCAAATCCACTGATTTCACAGTAGATAAAGCAGCTGAAGACATGTATTCACCTAGTTTAGTTTTCGCTTGATGAATTCCCGGAGTGTCCAGAAAGATAATTTGGGAGTTATCGTCATTATAAATACCAGAAAATACATTTCTGGTAGTTTGAGGTTTATTGGAAACAATAGCTACTTTTTGTTTTAAAACTTGGTTAAGAAAAGTCGATTTTCCTACATTTGGTTCACCGATAATCGATACGAAACCACTCTTAAACATTACAAATCCTCTTTAGAAAAACCATGAGGTAAGAGGTCTTTGTTTAGAAGTTCTTTAATTTCACCTTTGCTATTGGCGAAATAAACCTTTGCGTCAGGCTCCATAAGTTCGTTCATTACTTGACGACAAGCGCCGCATGGAGACACAAAATAGTCTTTATCTGTGTAAACTAAAATCGATTCTATGTCTTCTTTTCTTATCCCTTGTGAATATGCTGCAAATAAAGCTGATCTTTCAGCGCAATTACTTAAACCATAAGAAGCATTTTCAACGTTGATACCTTTTATTGTTTCACCGTTTTTTAATTTTAATACTGCAGAAACACGAAAATGTGAATATGGCACATATGCATTCTTGATATTTTCTACAGCTAAATCATACATTTTTTTCATTATTCTCTCCTAAATCCTGCTTGTTCTAATATTTTATCTTGTAAAGAAAACATCTCTGTTTCATCTTTTTCATTCAAGTGATCGTAGCCTAGACAATGTAAGAAGCCATGGATTGTCAGAAATGCAAGTTCTCTTGCAAAACTATGGTTATAGCTTTCGGCTTGTTCTTTAGTTTTGTCAATTGAAATGAAAACATCACCAATTTCCGGACTATAGTCATCATTCTCAAAGCTCAAGACATCAGTTGATTTATCTAGATTTCGATAGGTCTTATTTAGTTCTTGGATTTCTTTATCATTAACTAAAATGATGTTAACAATCGTTTTATCTTTAATTTTCAAATACTTAAAAGCTGTCTTCAATGCTTTTTTAATCGTTTTCTTATATGACTTTTCATCATCGTATTGGTTAATATAGTTTATCTTAAACATTTTCAAACCTCTTGATAATCGTTTGAACCAATGGGTGTCTAACGACATCTAATTCATCAAAATATAGGATTTTGATATCATCGACGTTTTTTAAGATTTGTGAAGCTTTAACTAGTCCCGATTGCACTTGAGCAGGCAAATCGCTTTGAGTGATATCGCCAGTAACAATCATCTTGGAACCAAATCCCAAACGAGTTAAAAACAACTTCATTTGGTTAATTGTGGTGTTTTGGGCTTCATCAAGAATCACATAAGCATTCTCTAAAGTGCGTCCACGCATATAGGCTAGTGGTGCGATTTCAATTATTCCTTTTTCAATGTACTCAGTGCTCTGTTTTACTCCTAAAACCTCATACATTGCATCATATAATGGCCTTAAGTATGGGTCGATTTTCTCTTTTAAGTCACCAGGTAAAAAACCTAGTTTCTCACCAGCTTCTACTGCCGGTCTTGTAAGAACAATCCTTTTGATTTGATTATCTTTCAATTTTTTCAAAGCTGATAAAACAGCTAAGTATGTTTTTCCCGTACCAGCAGGACCGATGCCGAAAATAAGAGTATTGTTTTCGATAGCTTCCAGATATTTTTTCTGGTTAATTGTTTTTGGGAAGATTGGTTTGCCATTAAAGGTTTTAATGATTTCTTTTCTGCTTAAGAATAAAGAGACAATCTCAGATTGATTAACCTTATCGACAGTATGAAAAAGATAGATTATATCTCTTTCGCTGAAAACAATATTGTTTCTGATTAAAGATATCATAATCTGTAAGATTTTTTTAAGTTTTTTTATGATTTCTTCATCGTCACTATCAATCAAGATTTCTTGATTGTTTGAGAAGATATTTACTTTTAACAATTTACCTAGTAATTTTATGTTTTTATCATGAACCCCGAGAAGATCTACCATTTCATGCAAATCGTAGATTTCAGGTTCGAGTTTTATAATATTCGTCACTAAATCGCTTCCTCTTTCATCCTAAAAAGTTTAGTCTAACAAATCATAATTTTTAAGTATCTTTAAATAACCAATAATTAAAGACGATTGCCAATCACGCATTGCCAGAGTTTTTGCTTCCGGGTAATTGTCCCAGTCCCAAGTAACATCCCAAATACCGTCTTTATTAAGGCTGTTTAGTATCATACTGGCCTCTAGTTTAGCTAAATCAGAGAATTTATCATAGCCAAACCCATCCTGTTTATCAAAGTATTGTAAAGGTCTTGTGCAATAAGCTTTAAACCATATTTCTGGATTTTTTTCTAAAGTTATATCCACTTGATATAGAAGTTTTTCTAAGAATTCTTGATATTTGTCAAATGGTGATAAATCCTTAACATAGTTTACCATATCCAAGAAAGCTCTGATTTCATGCATGTTGTCAGATGGTTTTTTTATAAAATCATCGATACCTCTTTGAATTAACTTAACTGCTTGTTGTTTCTGTTCGGATTTAAAATGGTTTTTGTAAACAAATCCAGCAATTGCAATTGATGGATTATAACCCCAAACTGATCCTTCTTGAGAATAAGTCCACCATGGTGCATGAGGGTAATTGTTGTTAGTTGGGATTGTTGATAAATACAATCCGTCTCTTTTTGGAGCAATTTCAGTTAGGTATGTAACTACATTCTTTACTATTTCATGACTATTATCCAAATCAAGTTCTTCTATTATTTCAAAAGCCATCCAAGTAGTTATCGGACTTGAGAAAGGATTTTGCGAATCGGGTTCAAGTCCATGCCCAAAACCACCGTCTAGGTTTTGATAACTTTTCAATACATCGATGACTGATTGTTTATCCTTATTTAAGAATAAATAATTATACCTAGCAACATCTAATGGTCTTCCATTTCTGTAAAGCCAAGCGATTGTGTTTTGAAGTTTGGTATTCATAAAAACCTCCTAGTTTTTTTGACGCACATTTTCTATAATTTTATTATATCATATGTAGAAAAAAAAGGGAGGAATTGAAAAAATAATGACAATTCTAGAGGAATTGTCAAAATTTATCAATTGTTATTTCTTGCGAGTTTTGCTTGCGCGAAGTTTTAATTTTTTTGTAACACTTGGTTTTTCGTAATACTCTTTTTTACGGGCTTGAGCAAGATTTCCCGAACGAGAAACATCACGTTTAAAACGTCTAAGTGCGTCTTCAATTGTTTCGTTTTCTCTAACGACAGTTTTAGCCATTGCTTTCACCCCTTTTCTTACCACTTAGTATTATACTAAATTATTAATTAAAAGTAAACTTATTTTTTTTCAAAATATATTTAAAAAGGTGAGTATTTATGGTAAAATTAGTAAAAGAAAATCTGCTAATTTGGTTTTAAACCATTTTTTATTGAAAGGATGAGATTATGGCTAGTATTTTTAATTTTTTGGCTCTCGATTTAAAGGGTATTTTAATTATTGTTTTAATATCTGTCCTAGTTTTATCCTTATTGGGAATAATCATATCAAACCGAAAATATAAAGCAAGATATAATCGTTTTTATAAAAAGTTCGATAAGACAATCAATAAAAAGTATAACGGCAATATGTTGATCGAGGACTTGATTAACAAGTATACAGTTGATGGAACCAATACATTTAAATCGTTAAAAAGAAAAGGCAAGAATATAACGAAAAAGTATTTAGAGTATTACCAGAAGAATCTTCCAGAGCAAGTTCTTTTGAAAAGTTTTACATCGCCAGATAAAAACCGTAGCGAATTAATAATCATCATTTTAGACGAAAATGATCGCGTACTCTTTAAGTGGGATAAATCAAAGAAGATCAAAGGATTTATCAAAGCCATCAACAAGTATCAAATGCTGACACCAATGATTGCTTTTCTATATGAACTACCACTTAACATCAATGAGAATAAAGACTATCGCTTAATCAATCATGACAATGATAATGTTATTACTTACGAGATAGTTAAAAATATCAATAAAGTTCCCAAAAAATATAAAAACAAAAAAGTAATAAAAGATAAGAAAGATAAAAAAGACAAGAAAAAGCAAAAAAAATAATCCTCTAGCTTTAAATAGCTTGAGGATTTTCTTTTATTAATTCACCTTCATTGTATGGTTGATTGATTCCGGTTATTTTCACTTTTACTTCTTTTCCGATTAAATTCTCATCACCTTTAAACTTGACAGCTATATAATCTCTCGAGTGACCAACCAAATAACCTTCTTTAACTTGTTCAGCGATGACAAGTTTGTTTTTGTTAATAGATTTTTCTACATATTGTTTTAAGAGCTCTTCACTTAACTCAAGTAATTTATGAACTCTTTCTCTTTTGATTCTGCCATCTACTTGTTCCGGCATTTTGTCTGCTGGAGTCCCTTTTCTTTTAGAAAAAGGAAAAACGTGAAGTTCTTGATAGCCGATTGATTTAATAAAATCATAACTTTCATTGAAGTCTTCTTCTGTCTCACCTGGGAAACCAACTATTACATCAGTCGTTAAAGCAACATCAGGTATTTGCGATTTGATCTTATCAATCATCGCTTTATATTCGCATTTTGTATATTTTCGGTTCATCTTCTTCAAAATCTTATCTGTTCCGCCTTGAAGAGGCACATGAAGATGATGAACTATTTTGTCAGAGTTTTTGATAGTCTCGATGATTTCATCATCAAGCTCGGTGATTTCAATTGAGGATATCCTGATTCTTTCTAATCCCTTCACAGTTTCCAAATCTTTTAAGAGTTGTAAGAAACTATAGTCTTTCAAGTCTTCTCCGTAACCACCGGTATGAATTCCAGTTAGGACAACCTCAATATGCCCATGCTCAACAAGTTGATTCACTTCTTTCATGATAATGTCTTTTGTTTTTGATCTGATTCTCCCTCTGGTGTAAGGGATAATGCAGTATGTACAAAAGTTGTTGCATCCGTCTTGTATTTTTAGAAAAGCCCGTTTATGGGTGTGAAAATCGTTGATCGATAAAGCATCGTATGATTCGTCTTTTTCTAAAGGTGAAACCAAGTTCAATGGAACTTTATGGGTTAGGTAATTCTCGAGATAATCAACCAGATTATCTCTGTTTTTAGTTCCTAAAACAATTTTTACACCTTCTATTTCCAGCATTTCTTCAGCTTTTAGCTGAGAAAGGCAACCCATTACTATAACTATGGCATCCTTGTTGATTTGAATAGGTCTTCTAATTACTTGTTTCGACTTTTTTTCTCCTGCATTGGTAACCATACAAGAGTTGATGATATAAACATCGCTGTATTTGTCAAAATCAACTATCTCATAACCTTTTTCGATAAATTTTTCCATTACTGCTTCAGTTTCGTATGCATTAACTTTGCATCCTAAAGTATAAAAGGCTATTTTCATATATTTTCCTCCATTCTTGCTTTTAAGATAGAGGCTATATACATAGCAGCTGTTTCAGCTCTTAATATGGTTTGACCTAAAGATACAGAAACAAATCCTTTAGAAATCAATAAATCGATTTCTTTTTGTGTGAAACCACCTTCAGGTCCAATTAGAGCTAAAACCTTGTCAGTTGGTTCTATGTCCATCATTAGTTCTGTTAATTTATAACTCTTCTCACGAGCATAACATAAGATAAGTTTATTATAAGGTTGGAGATCAATTGCGTTCAAAGAAGTCAAATCATGGATTATCAGCAGAACAGTTCTTTCTGATTGTTCTGAAGCTTCTTTGATGATTGTTTCATATCGGCTGATTTTCTTAGAAAAATCATCGATTTTTATAATCGATCTTTCAGTTATTAAGGGGAGGATTGCCTCTACACCCAACTCAGTTGCTTTTTGAAGAACCAGCTCGAAGTTATCCTTTTTTATCATACTTAAACCTAAAGTCAGATTAAAAGGCTTATATGTATTTTTTAGTACTTTCTTTATTTCGAAAACAACATCATTTTTATTAAATTCTATTAGTAACGCTTCATATACTAAGCCGTCGAATGTATTAAGAATAACGATATCACCAACACTCATTCGCATGACGTTTTTGATATGATGGAAGTCATTTCCTGATATTTTAATTTGATTGTTTAATATATTATCTTTATTGATAAAGTATCTTTGCATATTATCACCATAATTATCATATCATAATTCTTCAAGTTTACTAAAAAAAAGATGCCAGAAAAGTTAATTCTTAGCATCTTCTTCTTGTTTTGGTTACATATCGCTTTTGATTACTTCATATGCTCTAGCTATTTTACCGTCTCTTAACGTAACAATTGTTGTATCGGTATATTTTGATAGAACTTCCATTTTTTGAGGTGGTGTAGCTAGTAAGATCTGAACTGGTAATTGTTTGATAAATTTCATCATTGCTTTAATTCTTGAAGTATCCATCTTATCGAATACTTCATCAAATAAGATAAGTCCAATTGAATCATGGCCGATTCCTCGAGCTGCTTGTTCAAAGACTCTTACAAATGAGGCTAAAGTTGCAACATAGAAAGGAACTTGGGTTTCTCCACCACTCTTTTCTTTGAACACTTTTGAATAAAGATATCTGTCTCCGGTATTATTAGATATTGCGATGTCATAATCCATGTAGGTTCTATAATCGGTGAATTTATTTACGGATTCTTGAGAGTTTAAATCTTCTGAAGCTAGGTTTACAAATAGTTCTTCAAGTTGTCTTTGGTATTTCTTTTCAAAATCATAGTTGAAGATTTCCTCGCCTGTTTTCATTGATTCATCGCTCAATACCATATCATAGTATTCCCCATACTCTTTTGATTTAGGGAATATGAATTCATAAGTGTCTTCACCAAAGTGAATATTCTTAAGCGTTTCATTTATCTTAGAGATTTCTTCTTGAGCGGAAACAATATAGTTTCTTAATTTAGCGATAAAGTCTTCCTTAAACAATTTTTCCGCTGTTTCTCTGGCTTCTCTGACTTTTGTTTCGTACTTGACTAATTCTGATTTAACAAGTTTGTCCTGTTCGTCAAGATATTCTTGCATATAATCAATTCCGTATTTATAACTTAGATTGTACTTAGAAGTATAGCGAATTTGCTTGTTCTTTAAGGAATCTTCTAAATTGATAATGTTATTCAATTCGGATTGAATCTTGTTTTGATAATCCTCTGTAATTGTGTTGATATTGCCATTTTTACTTATTTCTAAGTCATATAATTCTCTAGCTTCTTTCTTAACTACTAAGTTGTCGTTCTTTTCTAATTGTGATTCTAGTACTTTGATTGAATTTTCTAATTCAAGAAGTTCTTCATGAGATTTAAGTTCATCACTGTCAAGCTTACCTTGTTTTTGATAGGCTTTCTGACGATTTGAGTTATATTCCCTAATCTCTTCTTTAACGTCCTCATACTCTTTTCTTAACTGTGTTAAATCTTCTTGAGGAACATTCTTCTTTTTAGCGACTAAAGCTTTACGTTTTTCTTTTAGTTGGTCGAGTGAATAATAAGTCTTTAGCATGTCGATGAAGCCTGCAAGATTTAATGAAGTCAAAGCATTGTTTTCTTCAGAAATCATTTGGATCTTATTAGTGATATCTTGATGCTGTTCTTTTAATTCTTTAGCTTTATTTCGCCAATTGTCTAATTGTTGAGACTTGGCTTTTTTACCGATAAAAGGTTTTTCAGTCTTTTGATTTAGTGATCTAACAGTATAGGAACGATAGACCATACCACTTTTGGTGATAGCTTGTGGATATTTTTCTAACTCGCTAACATCATCTACCATGATTAAGTTACCACAAATCATATTGATGTAATGAACCGCATCTATGTTTTCTGAAGTTATGATTGAGGCTAAAGAATTGTCTCGATAATTGGTGAAATGTTGAATTTTCTTAGTGTTGACAAGACCAATTCCATAAATATCCAACGTATCTTTGATCTGATTATAAACATTAAGAGCTTCATCGAAGTATCTTGGTTCAACGATTAGGTTAAATCGTTGTTGACCCAAATAATCTTCAATGGTGTTTGCCCAGTCAAAATCAGTAATTTCTAGAAGTTCGCAAAGGATATGAACTTTGATTTCTTTTCCAAAACGTTTTAAAACTCCTTCTTCAATTTTGCTTTGAAGGCGTTTTATCATTGGGTTATAACGAAGTTGATTATTGTCTAGGTCTTTAAGTGTAATGTATACTTCGTTGATTTCCTTAACCAAGTCGTCACGTTGCTGGTGCATTCTTCCTAGAGTTACTTTATTTGTATCTTTGATTTCTTCAAGGGTTTTGTTTATTGTGATAAGTTTTAGTTTTTGATCTTCATAGTTACTATCATCAATCTTATCCAAGTCAACTTTAGATAGTTCTGAATATACTTTACTATTAAACTCAGATTTTAACTCACCGATGATTTGTTTCATCTTTTTCACTCTAGAAGTGGCATAGTTTCTAAGTTCGACTTGCGAATCAATTCTTTTTGTCAGTTCGTTGATTTCTTTATCATAGATTTCAGTTGCTTTAAAACTATCGGAGTTTTTTAGCATTGAATAGATTTCTTTTGATCTTTCATCAAGAATGTCTAGTTGAGAATTGATTTCATTGATAAGTGACTGATTTTGTTCCTTAGCAATAGTAATTTTTTCTTGTTTTTTTACTACTTGATCTATCTTGTTTTTTAAAGTTTCAACTTCTAGCATTTTCAAGAAATATTCATAGAATTGCTTTTGATCTTGATTGTTTTTGATTTCTTCAAAAAGATGCTTGATTTCATCCAAATCTTTGACTTTTTCTTTAATGATTTTCAAAGTAGCTTCTAGATCACGATAAGCATGAATTGATTCTTTAATTGATTCTACGTCAAGTTCTTTTTCTTCTAGAAGATAGCGGTAGATAAAGTCTTTTACGTCTGGAATCGGTTTAAAAGCTAATGCCTTCGGCAATAATGAGAAGTAATTCTCATTGATTGAACCAAATAAGGATCTGAAAGCTAGCTTAGCTTCTCTTTTTGTAAGATATACTTTTTTAGCTTGCTTGGTTTTTTTGAAATTGACAGTTGTTAGAATCTTGCCTTCATCATCGATAAATAAGCTTTCATCTATAGACCCGTCATACTCATAGAATATAACTTTTGGATTTAAAATTTCTCCAAAAACATCAATAATTGTTCCAATTGTAAAGTATTGTTCTTTCTTCTCATCATAAAACTCAAGCGCTACATGCCCAGTAGTATCGCCTTCACGAAGATATTCTTGAGTATCTGTGCCAAGTTTACATTTTACATAACCTCGTAAGTCACGTTTACTTTTTTCATTGGCAGCGATATTGAAGATTTGATCTCCGGC
>JAVEQW010000008.1:0-35358 GCA_034007385.1 Candidatus Izemoplasmatales bacterium | reverse complement strand
GAAGGTAATAATTCATCTAAAGAGATATAGACCATAATACCAGCAACGGCCGCAAACAAGAATCCGAAGGTTGCATCTGTGAATATAGATCTGAGTAAAACAAAGCCAACGACTGCACCTAATGGTTCGGCTAAACCAGAAAGTAGTGTTAATCCAACAGCCTTCTTTTTAGAGTTGGTCGCATGATATATTGGAACCGCAACAGCAATACCTTCGGGAATGTTATGGATTGCTATGGCGATAGCGATGCTTATGCCGAGAGCTGGGTCTTCTAGAGCGACAATAAATGTTGCTAGACCTTCTGGAAAGTTGTGTACGGCGATAGCAATAGCAGAAAATACACCTAATCTCATTAAACTATCTTTTTTACCTTTTTCATCTTTTTCATCGTGAAGTTCGTGTGGATTATTCTTTTCGGGGATAATATAATCAATAAATGCGATTAAACCAATACCAATAAAGAAAAAGATTGTAGTTAGCAAGTATGCGGTATTTGTTTCATACGATTGATTTAAAGATTCAAAAGCTTTTGGGAAAATTTCAACAAAAGAAACGTAAATCATCACACCGGCACTCAATCCCAAAGCAAAAGATAATAGACTTTCTTTCTTTATTTTTTTATTGAAAGCAAAGATGGTCCCAACGCCTGTTGCTAGACCGGCGAATAAGGTTAATAAAAAAGCAAACAAAACATCCATATAAATTCTCCTGACATCAATTTATTCGTTTCGTAAATAATTTAGCATAAAATTTTTTCTCGTTCAACAGATTTACTTAATCAGGTGATATAATTATGTAGTATATTAAACATATCGAGGTGTGTATGAGTAATCTGATTGCTATAATAAAAGATTCTGATATCGGCTATGAAGACATCAAATTTAATAATCCACAAGTTCGCTACGCTTCCAGAGGAATAGTTTTTAATAAAGACAATAAGATTGCAATTTTTAATAAAGTTAATAAAAATGAGTTTAAGTTACCCGGTGGGGGAGTAGAAAAAGAAGAAACCTTTTCAGAAGCATTTATTAGAGAGGTTAGAGAAGAAACAGGATGCATTCTTGATAACATAAAAGAAATCGGATATGTTGAAGAATATAAATCACAAAGTAATTTCAAACAGATTAGCAAAGTATTTATCGGTGAATGCAGAAAACAAAACAATTTTCTTAACTTAACCGAAAAAGAAAAAGACGAAGGTGGAACACTACTTTGGATGGATATAGACGAAGCTTTAGAAACAATGAAAAATAGTTTTGATAACTTAATAGGAAGTAAATATGAAAATATTTATATTACAAAATTTATGTGACTAGAGATATTAAAATTCTTGAATATTACAAAAATAATAAAAAAAGCATATAATCCAAAATCAGGATATATGCTTTTAATTTTTTATGTTTCTTATGGTTGCATAGCTCCAAATAGAACTAACCAAGCAAGTAGTGTTTTAGCAACAAGACTTAAAGTAATATAAACTCTTTCTCCATATAGGTAATTCTTCCATTTGCCAATACCTTTGTATTGAAGAATCATATTTACTGGGAAAGTATTGAAAGCTACGAAATATGTACCTACGATTGCCCATACAAACCATGGAACCATATCGTAATTACCATTGCCAACCATATAAAGAATGATTACAATCCAAGGAGCTAATCCAGCGATAGTACCAAATATGAATGCTCCCCATTTGATATCTTTCTTTTCTCTTCCTGAGTTAACTTGTTCCATCAATAAACCAAATAGGTTCATACTTGCATTAACAATGAAAATCAAAACTAAAGATCCAATGTCATAGATTCCAAATAATGTTGCTATCAAAACAATCATGATAGATGAACTTAGAGCGTACTCATACCATCTGAACTTGTTTATTCCTCTTTCTAAATCCCTGTTGTATATATCATTTGTTTTCTTTGGTAATGATATAATTGCATGAGCTAAAGCTGATAGAAGCAAGAATAAAGCGACCATGATGCCGAAAGGTAAGTCAAATAAATCCTTCATATCAACAACTAATGATTGGGTAGTGGAGTCGAATCTCAAGAAAATTTGAGTAATGGTTGGTTTGAATTCTGAAATTGTTTGAATTACTGATGATGATAAAATGATCATGAGGATACCTTGTACAAAGTGAATAGCACCCATAATTAAATTGAACTTCCTTAAACTTTGAAAACTTGTTTTTTCCGTTTTTAAATATCTCCTTTATTTATTCTAATTTAAATATATCATAAAATGACAATTTGTCAAAATGTTTGCACAAGAATAAAAAATATAAAAAATTAATAATAATATATTGACAATATAGTATGACATACAGTATAATAATATCGAGGTGATAAATATGAGTAAAGTTGACATTGAATCATTAAAGGTCGAACTCAGACGGGGGACACAAATATTGATGGTCTTGAGTCAACTTAATAACAAAGAATACGGATATTCTTTATTGGAAAAGTTGATAGATAAAGATCTCTCAATCGAAGCTGGAACATTGTATCCGCTAATGAGAAGACTTGAGAGTCAAGGATTATTAGAAAGCGAATGGGACACCACGAGTACAAGACCAAGAAAATATTATGAGATAAGTGATTTTGGAAAAGAAGTTTTAGATGAGTTATTAAAAGAGTGGGAAAAAATTAATGAAGAAATTATGAAAATAGTAGGTGAAACTAATGAGTAAATTGATTGATAAGTACATATATGACGTTACAAGAAGATTAAAAGAAGAAGAAAAAGAAGATGTAGGTAATGAGCTAAGAGCCAACATATTAGAAATGGTTGAGGATGAAAACAATGAAGAAGAGATCAAAAACGCTCTATATTCTTTAGGTTCACCTAGACAGATTGCTAACAGTTATAGAAACTATAAGGGATTGATTTCGCCGATGTGGATGGGTGATTATCTATACACATTAAAAATCGTTTTGATTATACTAGGAGCAATAGGTATTGTTTTTGGTTTCATAGAATCGATACAAAATATTGAATCAGAAGTTATCTTTGGAACAATTTTTGAAGTATTTTTCGAGACCTTAGGAAATACAATTAGCTCTTTATTAAGTGGTTTTGCAATAGTCACACTAATATTTATTGCGATTGATAGACATGGCGAAAAGAAGGATGAGTGGAAAATAGAAGACTTGCCTGAAATTCCAAAAAAGACCGATTTATCTATATCTAGAACTGGATCAATAGCTGGTTTAGTAGCGACTATTATATTTGGTTTCATATGGTTGTATGTTTTATATTACAGCAACTTATACTTAGGTTGGTTTGAAGTTGGTGGCGAATGGGTTATTGATCAAAGTATTTTTAACTTAGAGTATACAAGACTATTTGTAATAGTATTTGGAGTATCATTATTAATAGAAGCTATTGTGTATGCATTCAAGATAAAATATGCCCAATGGAATTATAATTTGTTAATCATGTATGTGATTTCTAAAATTTTCAGTGTGGTAGTAGTAGTTGTTTTCTTAACAGGAGATTTAATAAGCGTTGATTTCATTACAAGAGTTTCTACTGAGTTAACATTCACATATAGTGAAGTCGAAAACTTTATTAATATATTTTTAAGGACTATCGTTGGGATTGTCATAGTGGCTAATGTTATTGACCTAATTAGCTTGTACTTCAAGAAAATTAGATATCTAAAATAAACTAATATCAAGCAATTTTTGCTTGATATTTTTTTAAAAATAAATGCTAAATCATTTTATACTATCTCTTTGTGTGATAAAATATGTGCATAAAATTATTAACAAGAGGTGCACAATAATGGAATATCTAACAGGTCATGATTTATATCAAATGTTTAACTATGGAACTACTTTTGTTGTTAAGAAAAGAAAAAAACTCAATGATATAAATGTTTTTCCAGTTCCTGATGGAGATACTGGTAATAACTTAGTTTATACCATGCAAACAATCTCCAGAGAATCAAAACCACAAGAATCTTTCCAAGCTACTTTAGAATCGATTAGCGATTCAGCTCTAATTGGAGCTAGAGGTAATAGTGGAGTTATTTTCGCACAGTTCGTCAACGGTTTAAGAACAGCTTCTAAAGGTAAAGAGACTGTAAGTTTAGATGAATTTGCCGATATGGCTATGGAAAGCGTTGAACATACTTATTCTTCTTTAAGTAATCCGGTTGAAGGAACTATGATTACTGTTATTAAAGAGTGGGCTAAAGGGTTAAAAGAGACTTTATCAGCGGTTAAAAATATCAAAGATTTCTTTTTAGTGGCATACGCTATGGCAGAGCAGGCTTTGGAAAAAACAAAAGAGCAATTAGCGATATTAAAGAAAAATAATGTTGTTGATAGTGGCGCGATGGGGTTTGTGTTATTCCTAAAAGGCGTTAACAGTTATTTTAACAAAGAACAAATAGAAGAATCAGTCTATGAAGAAATCGAAATTGAAAACACTCATGATTTTCATGAAGAAGTAAGTTTTAGATATTGTACAGAAGGACTTGTTGAATATAAAGATCAAAAAGAAGAAGTGATTTTAGAGACTTTAAAACCTTACGGGGATAGTTTGATTGTAGTAATGGGTGCTAAAATGTTTAGAATTCATATTCATACTAATACTCCTGAATTGGTTTTCCAAGAGTTAAGAAATTTTGGAAAAGTAGTTAATCAAAAAGTCGATGATATGATTGGCGATATCAACATGAAACATACTGACAGTGATACTGTGATTGTTACTGACTCTATCGCTGATATCGATCAAAATTATTTAAAAGAAAATAATGTTGTTGTGATACCTTTAAATGTAAATGTTGAAGGAACTACTTACTTTGATAAGATAACCTTAAATAATGAAATATTATTTGATTTGATTGAAAATAGTTTAGAATATCCAACAACTGCAACTCCTACAATCAAATATATTAATGATTTGTTCTCAAAATTATTATTAAACTATAAGAATATCTTAGTGATTGCTGTATCAAGCAACTTAAGCGCAACATTTAATGTGATTAAAAAGGAAGTCGATCAATTAGTTGCTAAAGGCAAGAATATCAAGATTGTCGATACTCTTACTAACTCAGTTGCTCAAGGTCTTTTGGTAAAAAGAGCTGTTGAGTTATTGAAAGAAGGCAAGAAGATTGATGAAATCGAAGCAGTCCTAAACACAGAGAAAGAAAAGTCAGAAATCCTAGTTTGTTTAGAAACTTTTAAATACGCTATGATGAGCGGTAGATTGCCTAAGGCTGTTGGTAAGATTGGAATGTTCTTTGGAATCAGGCCGATTATGTCCATCGATGAGAAAGGCAAAGGAGCTGCGTTTGGTTTTGCTTTATCACAAAAAGGCATTACCAAGAAAATAGTAAAACATGTTAAAAAAGATTTAGAAACAAAAGGTATTGATAGATATGCCTTGATTCATTGCTTGAATCAAGATTTATTAGATGAATACAAAGTGCTTTTCACTGAAATTATCGGCAAAGAACCTGAATATATATCTGAAGTTTCCAGTGCAACTGCTATTCATAGTGGAAAAGGATCTGTTGCTATTGGTTATATCAAGAAATAAGGAGAAATGATTATGGGAATTGAATTAGCTGCTTTAGTTATATTTATTTACTTTTTAATCTTTTTTGTTGTCGCAACCATTATAAAAAACAATAGTATTGTCGATATTGGTTGGGGGTTAGGTTTTGTTGTAACTGCCTGGATTTTATTCTTTGTGAAAGCTGACTTTGGTATCGATAAGATTATCGTCAATGTTTTGGTTAGTTTATGGGGATTAAGGCTTTTTTACTATATTTTAAGAAGAAATATTTTTGCTGAAGAAGATTTTCGATATAAAAAATGGCGACAAGATTGGGGCAAATGGGTTGTTCCTAGAGCTTTCTTACAAGTTTTTATGCTCCAAGGACTATTTATGTTTGTAGTTGGTTTAGGAGTTTTCTGGATTAATGTAACCCCTGGACTTGACAGTGGTTTTAGTTGGTTTTTGGTGATTCTCGGGATTTTAGTTTGGTTGGTTGGATATTTCTTCGAAGTTGTTGGAGACCGCCAATTAAAAAAACATATAGCTAACAAAAATAAAACTCAAAAGTTAATGACTACTGGTTTGTGGAAATATACCAGACATCCGAACTACTTTGGTGAAGCAGTTATGTGGTGGGGACTATTCATTATAGTACTAGCAATGCCTACAAATTCTTTTTGGAAGTATCTGGCTATAATTAGTCCAATTGTTATAACTTACTTGTTAAGGTTTGTCAGTGGTGTTCCGATGTTGGAAAGAAAGATGAAAGAAGCCCCAGGCTGGGATGAATATGCAAACAAGACAAATGCATTTATTCCATGGTTTCCAAAAAAGTAAATGAGTAGATTATTAAAAATTTTAGAGTTTGAAAATAAGAATAACAAATGTCTTTATTTAATGACTAAAACTTTCCGTATAAGGAACAATTATTCTCTATATGAAGCTCATAGTTACTCAAAGAAGAACCAATTAAGTTTAGATATTTTTGTTGTAGAACCTTATGAAGAAAATGTTCGCAATCTCGACTTTTTCAATGAAAATACAATAGATTTGTTAGAAAAATTGAAGCTTTTTTCTGATAATGTAAAATTAATAAGAAGAGAAGACATTATAAAAGAATCGTTTAATGATTTAAAATCTATCTTCATTGATAAAGCATACTTAAGATTTGATTTAGATCTTTATAATTTTGTTAAGAAGGAAAGTTTAAGTAAAAAAATTAATCTATTTACAATCGAATCGAATGTTTTTGTTCCTGTATTAGTCGCTTCTGAAAAAGAAGAATACTCAGCTAAAACAATTAGAAATAAGATTAATTCAAAATTAAAGGATTACAGAACATCTGTTTTTGATAAAATGCCTATAATTTTAGGTGAAATTAAAGCTTTGGAATTCTTAAGAGTTTTTATTGACCAAAAGTTAAATAATTATCACCTTCATAATGACCCGTCTTTAAATTATACATCTCTACTTAGTCCCTATTTGAAGTATGGATTTATTTCTCCAGTGACTATTTACAATGAACTCGCTTTGATAAATGGCGAGAATAAAGAAGATTTTTTAGAAGAATTGATTGTAAGAAGAGAGTTGGCCTATAATTTTGTATATTATAATCCGACATATGATCAATTTGAGTATATGACTTATGATTGGGCTTATACAACCATGAAGAATCATATAAATGATAGAAGACAGTATATTTATAGTAAAGAAGACTACATTAATTTTAATACACATGACCCTTATTTTAATGCTGCGATGATAGAAATGATCTATACTGGCAAAATGCATTCATACATGAGAATGTATTGGTGTAAAAAAATAATCGAATGGTCTAGGAATTATAAAGATGCTTATGATATCGCTATTGAATTAAATAACTATTACTTTATTGACGGATTGACTCCTAATGGATATTGTGGAGTAGCATGGTGTTTTGGAAAACATGATCGTGCATGGACAGAAAGACCAATTTTCGGCAAACTTAGATATATGAATGATAATGGTTTAAAAAGAAAATTTGATATAGAAACATATGTCAAACAAATGAACGAAATTAGAAAGGGAGAAAGATTATGACTTTTTTTAAAATGTATATTATTGCTTTTGTAGTATTTTTAGCAGTTGATGCTTTATGGTTAGGTTTAGTAGCGCCAAAGTTTTATAAATCACAAATAGGACATTTAATGGCTGAAAGACCGAATTTTATTGCAGCTTTGGTTTTTTATTTGCTATTTATCGTTGGTTTGGTTTTCTTCTTGAAATCAGGAATTGAAGCTAAAGATTTGGGTAAAGTGGTATTAACTGGAGCAATATTCGGTTTTATGACTTACGCCACTTATGATTTAACAAACCTAGCTACTTTAAAAGATTGGCCGATTACTGTTACGATCGTTGATTTGATTTGGGGTACTTTTTTATCAACAACAATAAGTTTATTAACTTATTTAATCTACCATTGGATTTGGTAATTATTAATGAAGTTGTATAATTTGATTCTGGTTTTAAATAAGGATGAATCGAAAGTTCTAATGTGTCATAGATCTAAAAATCCTTATATCGGTAAATACAATCTTGTCGGTGGAAAAATCGAAAAGGATGAAGACTACATTCAAAGTGCATACCGAGAACTTTTTGAAGAAACTGGAATTACTGATAAACAGATTAAGTTATCTACTTTTATGGATTTCGTCTGGCATCCTATTGATATGAAAATGATTGTGTTCATCGGTAAACTGAAAGAAAATGTTAGTTTGGTGGAAGAGGCGCATAAGCTTTACTGGATAGATATTAATGAAAACTTTTATGATACAGATAAATTTGCCGGTGAGGGGAATATTGGTCATATGATAGAGATTTACAAATTGCATCGCAATAAGATATTTGAAGATTAGAATCGATAAGATTTTAATCTTTTTTTTCGGCCAAGTTCTCATTTACTAAAGTGTCGATTTATAGTATAATTATTAAGGAAAGAAAGGGTTTTCATAAGAAGAAAATGCAAAGGAGAGTGTCGATGAAAAATTATTCTTTACCTCCATTTAGAATCAAAATGGTGGAACCGATAAAACTTATTTCAAAAGAAGAAAGGATCAAAAAATTAGAACAAGCAGGTTTTAATCCTTTTCGATTAAAATCAGAAGATGTTTTTATTGATCTTTTAACCGACTCCGGCACAGGAGCTATGTCTCATTTTCAGTGGGGAGCATTGATGATGGGGGATGAAGCTTACGCCGGTTCTAGAAGTTTTTATAGACTTGAAGAAACAGTAAAAGAAATAACAGGCTATAAGTATGTTATTCCAGCCCATCAAGGAAGAGGCGCTGAACAAGTCGCATTACCAAATCTAATAAAAAGAGAAGGGATGTATGTTATATCAAACATCCACTTTGATACTACTAGAGCTCATGTTGAGTTAGCTGGTGGTAGAGCGATTGATTGTGTTTGCAAGGAATGTTTCGATCTTGAATTAGATTATCCGTTTAAGGGTAATTTTGATATCTTAAAGCTTAAAGAAATTATTAAAGAGAAGAAAAAAGAGAACATAGCTGCAATTATAATGACAATAACTAATAATTCAGCTGGCGGACAACCTGTATCTTTAGAAAATATGCGTGAAGTAAACAAGATTGCTAGAGATAATAACATACCTATAGTAATTGATGGCGCAAGATACGCAGAAAATGCATATTTTATTAAGTTAAGAGAAAAAGGTTATGAAAATAAGGCTGTTAAAGATATAGCTAGAGAGCAATTTGATTTAGCCGATATGTTCTTGATGAGCAGTAAAAAAGACGGGCTTGTTAATATTGGTGGGTTAATCGCAATAAAAGACAATGAAGAGTTATTTAGAGCTTGCCAAGTTAGAGTTATACCTATGGAAGGCTTTCCTACTTATGGAGGATTATCCGGAAGAGATATGGATGCTTTAGCTGTAGGTTTAAAAGAGGCTTTGGAAGAAGATTACTTACAATATCGTCTAGATGAGATCAGATATTTAGGAGATAAATTAAGAGCGGGAGGAGTGCCGATTCAGTATCCTACTGGAGGGCATGCGGTATTCGTTGATTGTGGTGCTATTTGTCCGCAAATACCGTTTAATCAATTTCCAGCTCAGGTTATATGTAATGAGTTATACTTAGAAGGCGGAATTCGAGCAGTCGAAATTGGGTCGTTATTATTAGGGAGAGACCCAGACACACATGAAAACCTAAAAGCAGATAAAGAGTTTTTAAGACTAACAATACCTAGAAGAACCTACACGTTAGAACACCTTAATTATGTAGCTGAATGTTTGATTGAAGTTAGTAAAAGAGGGCCAAAACTAAAAGGATTAGAGTTTGTTTATGAGTCGCCTATCCTAAGGCATTTTACAGCTGAATTTAAACCGATTAAGTAAAGAGAGGAATTTTATGAGTTTATTAAATGTGAAATCTGAAATCAAAGAATTAAAGAAAGTACTTTTACATAGACCGGGAAGAGAACTCGAAAACCTAACGCCAAAGTGGCTAAGCCAACTTTTATTTGACGATATACCATGGTTAGATTTAGCTCAAAAAGAGCATGATGCTTTTGCGGATATTTTTAGAGCAAATGGTGTTGAGGTATTGTATTTGGTTGATCTGGTAGCTGAAGCATTGGATACTTCAGATGAAGTGAAAAATCAATTTATTAATCAATTCATTGAAGAAGCTTCAATCACTAGCGATACATTAAAACTTTTAATTTTCGATTATTTAAAATCAATGAAGATTACCAAAGATATGGTGAGTACAACAATGTCTGGAATTAGAAAAGATGAGGTTCCTAATTTTACCAAAAGAACTTTATCCGACTATATTCGTGATTATCCGTTTGTTACAGATCCAATGCCAAACTTATATTTTACAAGAGATCCTTTTACAGTAATTGCAAATGGTGTTTCGATATCTAAAATGTTTTCTGTAACAAGATCAAGAGAAACAATATATGGGGAGTACATTTTTAAATATCATCCTATCTATGGTAATAAAGAAATCCCTCATTACTATAACAGACAAATGGTTCCAACTTTGGAAGGTGGAGACGTTTTGGTTTTATCTGATAAAATACTAGCGGTAGGAGTTTCAGAAAGAACTCATCCAGCCGCTATAGAAAGACTAGCGAAGAATCTCTTTTACTATAAAAAAACTGATTTTGAAATAGTCTTAGCTTTTGATATTCCTAAAAGTAGGGCGTTTATGCATTTGGATACAGTATTCACTCAAGTGGATTATGATAAATTCTTGATTCACCAAGAATTAAGACATGAAATCAAAGCTTATGAAGTAACAAGATCAAAAACGCAGAAAGAAAAGTTGGACGTTCTTCCGATTGAAGGAAAACTGGATGATATTTTATCAAAGTACTTAGAAAGAAAAATTACTCTTATTCCTTGTGGTGGCGAAGATGATCCTGTGGCTAGTGACCGTGAACAATGGAATGATGGCGCTAATACAATAGTTATAAGACCGGGAGAAGTAATTGTATATGAAAGAAATCATATAACAAACAACCTTTTGGAAAAACACGGAATCAAGATTCATAAAATGCCTTCCAGCGAATTGTCTAGAGGTAGAGGCGGCCCTAGATGCATGTCCATGCCTTTTATTAGAGAATAGTTGACAAAAGATTTTCAAGTGGTATAATAAAACTGTAGTTATTGACATATGTCAAAAAAACGGAGGTGTTATTATGCCGAGAAGAGATGGTACTGGACCTAATGGTTATGGACCTTTAACAGGAAGAAGAATGGGTAATTGTAGCCGTAGGAGTGGTTATGGTATTGGTTATGGCAGAGGTATGCAATACTATTCTGATACTAAACAAGATCTTATTAAGGAAAAAGAACTATTAGAGCAAAGACTTAAAGATATCGACAAAATAATAGAAGAAAAATAATGAGTAATAAGCGACCTAGGTCGCTTATTACAGTTTAAGGAGATGAATTTATATGATTATTGTATTACCAGCAAAAACAAGTGGTGAAAAGTCTTTTATTTCTGAGAATTTTGGAAGAGCAAATTACTTTTATGTTTATGACACTGAAAAAGAAGTGGGAGAAACATACATTAATGAATATTTAGATAGTCCTCATGGAGTAGGAATTAAAAGTGCTGAGTTTGTATTGAAGCATAAGACGGATGTTATTATCGCTCCTAGAGTTGGTGAAAAATCTATGGAATTACTTCAAGGAAAAGTTAAAGTATACTTATCTACTGACTCAATCATTAAAGATAATATTAAAGATTTCCTTGAAGGAAAGCTAAAGGAGTTAATTTAATCTTGAGAATTGCAGTTTTAAGTGGAAAAGGCGGGACTGGAAAAACATTTGTTTCAACAAATCTTGCTTATGTTATTAATAATGCAGCCTATTTGGATTGTGATGTTGAAGAACCTAATGGCGATCTTTACTTTAAGGGAGAAGAGCAAATTGAAACAGTTGAGGTAGAGGTCCCTGTAATTAATCATGATGTATGTACCTTATGCGGTAAATGTTCCGATTTTTGTAAGTTTAATGCTCTAGCAATAATTATTAATAAAGTAAGGGTTTTTTCACAATTATGTCACTCATGTGGTGGTTGTAGTATGGTGTGTCCGGTAGGAGCCATTACCGAAAAAAAGAAACCAATTGGTGTTATTAAGCAAAAGATTTTTGAAGGACACCATATTATCAGCGGTGAAATGAATATCAAAGAAGAAACCGGAGTTAAGATTATTGATGAAATTATCAATCTTTCTAAAGATATCGTAGAAGATGTAGTAATAGATTGTCCGCCGGGGAATGGGTGTAGTGTTATGGCGAGTATTAAGGATGCCGATTATTGTTTGTTGGTTGCTGAACCGACTATTTTCGGTTTGCATAATCTGAAGATGGTTTATGAGCTAACTAAAGTGTTTGAAAAAAAGTCAGGAATTTTAATAAACAAAGCTAATAGTTATAAGATTATCAATGATTTTGCTGAAGAAAAAAACATTGAAGTGGTAATGGAGATTCCCTTTGATAAAGAAATAGGACTCTTAAACTCAAACGGAAAAATTGCTAGTAAAGTATCGAAATTTAAACTGTATTTTGAAGAACTGGCAAAGAAAATTATGGTGAATTAACGTGAAGAAATTATTGATATTAAGTGGTAAAGGCGGTACGGGAAAAACTACTTTTGCCAGTAATTTTATTCATATTTCTAAAGCGAGAGTATTTGCAGATTGTGATGTTGAAGCTCCGAATTTGCATTTGGCGTCAGATGTAAAAAATATAAAAAAGCGCGAAAACTACTATGGTTTGGATAAATCTATCATCAATCAGGATGATTGCATTAAATGTGGAGTATGTAAAGATTCGTGCAGATTTAATGCTATTAGTTATGAAGATGGGAGATATGAAATAAGTCACCATTTGTGTGAAGGTTGTGGGGTTTGTAATTATCTATGTCCACAGGGCGCTATACATTTCATTAAATCAATTGATGGCGAAATCTTTCTCTATGAGGAAGATAAAGTATTTGCCACTGCTGAACTAAATATGGGTAGTGGGAACTCAGGTTTACTGGTTACTAAAGTTAAAAAGAATATCCAAAACTATATAAAAGAAGATGACCTTGTAATCATAGATGGGCCACCGGGAATAGGCTGTCCTGTAATTGCGTCAATGTCTGGAGTAGATTTAATTCTCTTGGTTGCTGAACCTTCTGTTTCTGGAATATCCGATTTAAAACGGATTATTAAAACAGCTGATAGTTTTCATCTTCCTATAGCTATATGTGTTAATAAATCTGATTTAAACTCTAAGTTAACAAAGGAGATTATTAACTTTACAAAACAAAACAACTACAACTTCGTTGGAAAAGTAGGATACCATAAAGAAATAATCGATAGCATTAACAACGGTCAATTTCTTGATATAAGCACTAAAGCCTATCATGAAATAGAGGCTGTATACAATAAAACTATCAAGATCCTTTCGTAAGCATTTGAGTACTAGGAATGGTTTTAACTATGATATAATTATTACAGTAATATGAGGTGATAATTATGTTTGCGATAATATTGAGCATGCAAAAAGAGAAGAAATATATAATCCAAGGTTTAATTGTGTTTATAGTTTTTATGGTATTATATACTCTACTCGATTTCTTAAATATAGGTTATGACGGAATGCTTGAAGAATACGGAATTCTATTGGTTATCGGAAATATCTTGTTAAACATAACTATGGCATTTGTCAGCGCTTTTATGTGGAATGTTTCTACAGGGTTAGTAAAACTAACTGGTAAAGAAGGAAAAGGATCATTTGTTTCAAGCTTTGCTGTAATTTTTGGAATGTTGACTTATGGTTGTACTCCATGTGTTATCGCTTTATTTTCTACAATAGGAATTACATTTGCTGTTGCAGTATTACCTTTAGCAGGATTACCTTATAAATTACTCGCTTTGGTACTGCTTATTATTGGATTTTTCTGGTTAAAGTACGAAGCAAATCATGTTAAATGTAAAGTTAAAAAGTAAAACCCAAATTCTTGGGTTTTTTCTTTTGACATTGAAATATATGTTTGATAATGATATTATTTAGTTAATAAAAAAACATGAAGGTAGTGATAATTTTGGTAATACTAGAAGTTAAGGGTTTAAATAAATATTATCTCCAAGGACAAAATAAACATCATATTTTAAAAGACATTACTATGAATGTAAATGAAGGTGATTTTTTAGGTATAATCGGCCCATCAGGTTCAGGAAAAACTACACTGCTATATTGTTTAAGTTCTTTGGAAACGATAGATAGTGGTGAAATTACTCTAGACAGCCAAAACATAAACAATTTAAGCGATGATTTAGTATCGGAACTAAGGCAAAATCATCTTGGGTTTATTTTCCAGTTTTATAATTTGGTTCCCAATTTAACAGCATATGAGAATGTCCTGCTCGCAAATGTGATAGCAGGTAGGAATGATGAAAACAAGATTAATGAACTATTGGATTTAGTCGGTATGAGTGAGTATAGAGATTATTATCCGAACGAGTTGTCTGGAGGCATGCAACAAAGAATCGCAATAGCAAGAGCACTCGTAAATAATCCTAGAATTCTTTTCGCAGATGAACCGACAGGAAACCTTGATCAAAAAAAGGGAAAAGAGATAATGGACCTTTTAGAGAAGCTAAATAAGGATTCAAACTTAACAATAGTTTTGGTAACGCATAATGAAGATTATTTAAAGTATTGCAATAGAACTATAAATTTGATTGATGGTGAGTTTATTGACAACAAATAAGTTTAGTTTTTTAATCGCAAAGAGAAATGCCTTGCACAATAAAAAAACCACTGCAGTGATAATTATTACATTATCACTTATTTTTGCGATTTTTATTCTAATGATGGGCATTAAAGATATATACAAAACCATTTTTGTTGGCGATGCTCAAAATGCTTATCCAAATATAGATATTGTAATTAGCTATGATGAATATTCGGAATCCAGATTTATAAACAAAAGAGATCTTACTGATGATTATGAAGATATCAATTATGCTTTATCTTTCTTTAATATTCAAGTGTTGACCGAAAAAGATGATCAAGTCTTCTACTCGCAATTGCTGTCATCACTTCCTCATGAATTTGAAATATTAATTGATAAAGAAATCTCAATCAGAGCTGATGAAGCTATTATATCTAAAAGCTTAGCAGAAGAAAGAAATCTCAATGTTGGCGATGGCTTTAGTTTTTATGTCCTAGATGATTTATATGAGTATAAGGTAACAGAAATAATCGAAGATTCTGGCTTGTTTAGCGGTAGAGCTTTCTTTGTAGACAAATCTGTCTTAATGGAAAAAATATATGGGGTAAGCTATCTCAATAATTTCGGAAATGCAGTCTATATTAATACAGAGAATATAGAAACGGTATATAACAAATTAAGAATCGATGATAATTATCAGGATTATGGTATAAGATTGGTTGTAGACGAAAACCAAATCAATAGTTTAATTAATGAATATATATCAATAATCTCTTTAGCAGGGATTTTGGTTCTATTATCATTGATAATAGTTTTGAATTCCTTGTTTCTAATTGTTCTTAAAGATATTTTCCAAGAAGTTGGAGTTTTTGAAACATTAGGCGACAGGAAAAAAATGGGTTACAGAGTCTGTTTTTTTCAGTGGCTTATTTCAATTATAATAAGTTTTTTAATTGGATTAATCTTAGCTCATGTAGTGGTATATATAGGTAGTAAGGTCTATGGAGTTGATGAATTTGTTTTGATTAATCCGCTAATCGTTTTAGTCAGCTTATTGATTATAATTTGCTTTATTACGATCAAAAACTTTTATTTAATGAGAAAGTATTATCTAAGGAACTCAATAGAAAAAATCCGTGATAAACGTTATGTTTTAGCCAAATATAATCGTTATCTAATCATATTAATAACAGTAGTTTTTATCACTATATTTATTTTCAAACCTTTTTCAATTGAATATAATTCGCTTATTATCGTGCTTTCATCAATATATCTGAGTTTAATGGCTGTAATCCTTATAGCACAAAAGATTTCAAACCTTTTATCCAACAAAAAATCTTTGTTTTCACTATTTAACGCCAAACATATCGAACATAATAAGAATATTCATCAGTCACTATCGGTAATCTTTGTGGCTTTAATTGTAATAGTTGTCATGTTAACTGTTAGATTCTTTATCGATAATCAAATCAAAGAAGTCAAAGAAGCTAATGATTTTGATATCGTAATGACTAACATCCATAATTATGAGGATAGCTTAATTGATGAAATCAAGGAATATGATACAACTGAAGTCGATCCATCATTCATTCACGAGAAAGTTTTGGTCCAATACGGAGAAACTGATAGTTTTTTGATTAAAATGGTTGTTTCTGTAAATATTGATAAATTTGACACTTATTTTAATTATATTCTCGATGATGTAGATCAAATTTTCATTGACAACACTTTACCTTATATTCTGCTTCCGCAATCATTTGAAATGGTATATGGTATGAAAAAAGGAGATACATTAAAGCTTGATTTATCAGCTGATTTAAGAGACTTCGAATTTGTAGTTGCCGGATTTATCAGAACTGAATTCGATCAGTTCGCATACACAAGCTTAGTGGATAAGATTAGTGAATTGGATTTGAGATATAATTCGATTATGATAAACTCCGATAATCCAGAAGCATTATTTGAAGATTTAATCAAAGATTATGGAAGTAAAATGTATTATATGATTGATGCAAGAGCAACACTGGATGAGCAAATAAGCATTTCTAAGAATGTACTAGCTTTGTTTACCGTAATCACAGTTTTCGTTGTTTTAAGTTTTATGTTCGTGGTATTTAATAATACTTATTTGAAGTTCTTCTCCTTAAAGAATGATTATTCTAAAGTAAAAGTGTTAGGAACTGCAAATAAATTTATTTATAAGAATTTGTTCAAAGAACTTTCAATATTAATGATAAGCTTGGTTTTGGTAGGTATAATCGAGATTTTTATACTGTCAGGATACTTAAGATTTTTATTGTTGTTTTTTGATTATTATAAAAACATGACTCTTAATTATTTCGCGCTATTATTGGGATACTCAATTGTATTTTTCAGTTTGTTTTTAAGTTATGTTTACTACTATAGTTTTGTTGCAAAAATAAACATTTCCGAGGAAATAAGAGTTTTATAGTGTTTTATTTTAAAATAAAAAACCTTTAAATATAGACAAATTTGTCTATATTTTTCATTATTTCTTAAATCTCATTTGTATTGTACACAATTATCTATTATAATATATATACAAATATATGATTTGCACAACGCGAATTATTATATCCAATAAGGGGAGGAAAAGAATGAAAAAATTATTTTTAGTATTTATCATGCTGTTTTCTGTGTTGGGAATTGCTGCTTGTGGTGGTAATCCTTCTCAAATCGAAATTAGCTATGATGAACAAATTGCATTTCCAACCAATTTAGCTATAGACGGAAAAACTTTAAGTTGGGACGCTGTAGAAAATGCGGCTGGATATTATGTATACGCTGATGGTGAAGAAGTTAAAGAAGTTAAAACAAATTCTTATGATTTCTCAAGTTTAGATGGAACAAGAATTATTTTTACTGTTGTAACTAAAGCTCCAAAAGGTATGCAAGACTCTGCTCAAAGTGCATCAGTTGCTTATGTAGAAAATAAAGAAGAAGAAGTAACTGCTATGCAACTAGTTTTAAGTGAAAACTTACCGATGGAGTTGGATCCTGGATTTGCTGAAGAATTAGTAAACAAAGGTATGTTAGCGACTGAGTTTGAAGATATGATGGATGCTTTCATGGAATTTGTTGAAGACATGGATGATGTTGACAACATGAATGAAGGATTCGCAGCTATCGACACAATGATGGAAAGCGTTGAAAATCCTGAAGCTATCATTTCTGCAGTTGTTAAATACTTACTTCCTGATTTGCTAGCTGAACAAATCGAAATGTTAGAAGACGATCAAGCTTGGTATCAAGCTGAAATCAATGCTAACAGAGATTATTGGGGTTACTATCAAGAACGTGTTGATGAAATTGATGACGAAATTGCTGCTTTAGAAGAGTTGCAAGACATGTTAGAAGATTCTTCTGACGAAGTAGTTAAAACAGTATTGTTTGTTATTGATTACATCATGAGTATTGAAGAATTGATTACAGAAGACCTAATCACTAAGATTCAAAACTTAAGTGAAACTGAAGGTCCAGAAGACTTAAATGTTGCGGAATTAGTTTTAGTTAAAGATGAAATCGTAAATATTTTAAGAACTACTATGCCAGAATCTACAGATGTAATACTTGCTATCAATACATTGTATTCTATGACTGCAATCTTAGAAGAAATGCAAGAAGTACAATTTGGTGAAATGGGAAGCCCAGAAAAAATGGCCGGAACAATGTTATTGTCATTTGAAGCTTTCATTAATTATGTTGATAACTTTGATCAAGCATTCTTCACAGAATTGAAAACAATTTTAACAAGTGATGATCACGAATACACTCAACAAGCAAAAGTTGTAACTTTAGTAATTGAGTATTTCGATAATTATCTTGAAGAAAATGAAGATTTATTAGATGAAATCGACAATATTTATACTGAAGAAGAAAAAGAAGCGATGTTTAATGATTATCTAGAAACTGTAGAAGATGCAATTTCAGAAGAAGGTTTAGCACTTGATTTATCATTTATTAATTATGATCAATTAATGGCTGTTAATGCAATCTTTGATGAAGCATTCAACGAATTGCTAGATGCATTTGTCGCATCTGATGGAGCATTATTGTTATTAATCGCTGAAATGGAAGAATATGATTACGAGTTCTATTCACAAGATTGGGAAGATATGGATTGGAATGAACATGATTATTATTCAACAATCTATCAATTCAAAATTATGAATGAAGTTGTTACATTATTGAACGCTGTTGTTAGCGAAAGAACTCAAGAAGATTTTGAAACTGTAAGAGGATTAATCATTGATTATGTTGGCTTTATGGTTCCTTTGATGATGGGTAATATGATGGATGTTATGAGTACAGAAACTACTATGGATTTCACATCAATTATAACTGACATTGAAACATTCATGGAAAATACTACAGAAGATCAATATGGTTTAATTCAAAACATTTTCGCTTATCTTGATGAAGAAGACGTATTCTTAGATTATGCTAATGCATATGAAACTCTATATGAAGATAACTTTGATGATATCCATAATGAAGACAATGACTATTTCTTATTTGCATTCTTAATGGATGTATATGACGGTTTAGTTGATAATGAAACTCGTGGATATCTAGACGGAATTATCGATGCAGTTATCGTTTTATTAGAAAACGAAATGCTTGCTGATGTTGGTCTTGAAGCTTATCCTGATCTTGTAAGTGAAGTTTTAGATTATCTTGATACTGTTTCTGGAGAAGTTGCTGGTTTTGATTATACTGACTTAACTACAGCGAACAAAACAAGAATCGATGAAATAATGGATGAATTACAAGACATTATGTGGGATAAATAAGATAAGATTTAAATGATTAAAGCAAACAGAAACTCCTAATTAGAGTTTCTGTTTTTTTTGTTTAAAACGTCGATATATTAAATGGACAAAATATGATATAATTTTTGATAAAGGTTGTGATAAGTATGAGTTTAAAAAATAAGGTAATGAATAGTATAGTAAACATCTATTTAAATAGAAAGTTTAATTTGCAGGCTAGTTTCAATGATTTTGATCCAAACAGGAATAGTCCTTATATTTTACTATCTAATAACCCTTCTTTATTAGACGGTCTTTTAATCTCTAAATTTCTAAAAACTAAACCGGTAATGGTTTTGAATGAACTTCAAAAAACAAGTAAAAGAAATAATTATTTCCTGTCAAAACATGAAAATCACATATTTAAAAATCATTCAGGTTATGATGTTTCCTTAATTAAGGAAATTCATACATTGCTATCGGAAAAACCAGTTTTGATTTTTCCTGAGAAGCAAACCAGTTTTTTTGGTAACGAAAGTCAAATATCCGAATCAATAGCTAAGCTGATTAAAAAAGAAAGAAAAGATGTAGTTATTTGTAAAGTAAATGGAGCGTACTTGTCCAATCCAAGATGGGGATTAAAGAATAGCAAAAAAGGGTTGGTTGAATTAAGCTTCACAACGATCTATAAAGAAAACCAAATCGATAGTATTGAAGTTAATGAAATTATCGATACACTAAGAAATCAACTGAAGTATAATGATTTTGAATGGAATAGAGAATTTAAAAACTTTTATTATCCTAAGAATAGAGCATTAGGTTTAGAAGGTTACTTATATATCTGTCCAAGATGTTTGAAAAGCCAGACTTTATCTACTAAAAAGAATGATATTTATTGTTCTGAATGCGGTCATATTGCTTCTTTCGATGATTTTTCACTAATCAACGGGTTAGATTTTGATGACTTAGTTTCTTGGGATATACTTCAAAAAAATGAGTTAGCTAGACTTGCTAATGAAGTTGTATATTCTTCAGGTTCAATGTTTTCCGTTGATCTAAAAACGATGGAATTATATCCTCTGGGATATGCAGATTTGGAAATCATGAAGGGTCAATTATTTGTCTTGAATAAAATGAAGGAGTATATGTTTGAAATTGAGAAAATTAAAGATTTAAAGTTTGTTAGAAGAAATGAATTATTTTTCAAATATGGAAAGAAATCTTATCTCTTTAAGTTAGATGATCCGATGATTATTTATGACAGTATAAACTATATAAAAGAGAAATAAGAGATTTAACTTCAAAAGTTTTGTTTTTTGATAAAGTCTTTAAAAAAACCAGCAATTATGATAATATAAACTTGAAATATAATAAAGGGAGGATTTAGTATGAATATTTATTATTGTGAACTATGCAAAAGAATTTGCTATACTTACCCAGTTGATTCTACTTTAGTTTGCTGCGGAGAAGAAATGATCTTGCTTAAACCAAAAAAGGAAGAAGAAGGAAATGAAAAACACTTACCAGTTGTCGAAAAAATCAGCGATAACAAAATAAGTGTAAAAGTGGGCTCAGTTCCTCATCCAATGTTGGAAAAACATTATATTCAATGGATTTTTATTGAAAACGGAGACAAATACTACATTAAAACCTTTAAACCTGAGGAAAAACCTGAAGCTGAGTTCTTCGTAGATTTTTCAAAAGAAATCAAAGTTTACGAGTATTGCAATATCCATGGGCTATGGATGAAAGAGTTTAAATAATTAATTTTTAAGTAAAGAAAAAGCCTTTTCTTTAACAAGGCTTTTTCTTTTAACTTATACTGGGGGGGTTAATATTGGGCTTTAGTATTGTTGAATTGCTAAAATACTTATTTTTAGGCTTGATTCAAGGTATTACAGAAGTGTTACCAGTTTCTTCAAGTGGGCATGTAGAACTTTCAAGAATTTTAGTAGGCTTAGAAATAGATCAAAATGTAATCTTTTTAATTTTATTAAATACCGGATCTTTATTCACTTTTATAATCATCTACTTTAAAAGATTGGTTGAATTGATAAAATCGCTTTTTATCTATATTTTTAAACCCACAAAAAGATTTGAACATCAGGGTAATGCTATATTTTTATTAAAAATATTCCTTGCCTGCGTTCCGGCTGGAATTGCTGGAATATTTCTCAATCCGATTATCGAGCATGTTAGTGATGAATATGGTATACTGTTGGCAGGTGTAGGCTTATTGGTTACAGCAACTGTAATTTACTATGTCAGCACGATTGATTACAGAAGAGGTAAGAAAGAAGTCGGATGGTGGGACAGTTTGTTTATAGGTTTAGCTCAAGCTGTAGCTATTTTTCCAGGAATATCAAGATCAGGTATGACAACTTCAACCGCCATAAAGAGAGGTGCTGGAATCAATAACGCACTTAACTTCTCTTTTCTGATGTATATTTTTATCTCAATTGCATCTATGGGATTGTTAGTGATTGATTTTACCAAGGAAAGTGCTACAATATCTAATGTACAAATTATATATTATATTGTTGCTTTCTTAGGAGCCATGGCAGCTACTTATGTTGCATATAAATTGATTTTCAATATTTTTAGAAGTGGTAAGTTAAAATATTTCAGTTACTATTGTTTTGCGATTGGATTACTAGCGGTTATATTATTCGTAATTTAGGAGAAAAGAGGTGAAATTGTGGATGTCTTGATAGAGTTTTTAAAATATATATTTTTAGGTGCTATTCAGGGCGTTACTGAAGTTTTGCCAGTGTCATCTTCAGGTCATGTTTCAGTTTTTCAAGAGATTTTCTCTACGGATATCAACAATAGTCCATTTTTCTTAATATTATTAAATTTTGGTTCAATGATAGCGGTAATTTATTACCTAAGAAAAGACCTAAAGGTTTATTGGAATTCGTTTTTTGCTTATATATTTAAAGGAAATAGAGAGAATGAAGTTAGAAAGAATTTTTGCTATATAAGAAATGTCTTTTATGGCGTTATTCCGATTTTAGCTCTTGGATATTTTATAGACCTTTTGATTAGAAAATATTTTACTGTGAATCCACTTTTGATTATCGGTATCGGTTCCTTGATGACAGCGACAATTTTGTATGTAGTAAGAAATTATACAGAAATGCATGTAAATAAAGGTGTTAAAGCTAGCGACGCTTGGTATATCGGGTTTGTTCAGGTAATATCGATAATGCCTGGATTAAGTCGTTTAGGGGTAGCTACCGCTGCAGGAGTCAATAGAAAACTATCAATGGATTCAGCATTAAAATTTACTTTCATGATGTTTATTCCTATCTCAATTGCGACAATTTTTTATCAAGTTATATCAGCTAATTTTGATGCGGAAAGTATGATGCAAAATTTTGATTTTTCTAATGCTCTACACTATTTATATTACTTAATCGCTTTTGTTGTTAGTATTGTAGCTACATATTTTGCGCTTAAATGGATTTTCATCTGGTTTAGAAAAGGAAAATTGGCATTTTTCTATATCTATAACTTTGTTTTTGGTTTTATCACATTATTTATCGGCTTAAACAAGTAGCTTTATAAGTTGTTTTATTGCGCTTATTAATATATAATAGCATTGATATATTTTAAAAAAGTTTATCTTACAGAATAGCGAGGAGATATTAATGAATGAATATAATGAATTAAACATGGTTGAAGAGCAAGAGGGTATAAGTCTTCAAGAATTGTTTAAAATAGTTTGGAACAATATAGCATTAATACTGATTATTACTATGTGGGTTTTGGTAATTGGAATTGTTTATACTTTTTCAGTCGTTCAACCAAAATATACAGCTAATTCTTCATTGATGGTTCAGGTAGATGTAGAATCTTCAGGGACTAATGAGCAATCAGCAATAGTAATTGCAAATAACTTGATGGGAACATATAAAGAATTTATTGTATCCAACCGAGTATTAGAAAGCGTACAAGCAGAATTACCAGAATTGAGCAATAGATCAATTTCATCATTGAAAAGTTCTATTTCAATTTCGATAACTTCACAGATTTTGATAATTTATATCTCTGTAGTTGATACTTCTCCTGAGTTAGCTCAAAAAATCGCTAATACTTTAGTGGAAAACTCTATAGAAATAGCAAATGATCCAGAGAGTCCTTATGTTTTGTTGCAAAACAAACTTAAAGTTTTGGATGTTGCTAAATTACCGACTTCACCAAGTTCTCCTAATAAAACCTTAAATGTAATAATTAGTGGTTTGTTAGGCGGTATCTTAGCGTTAGGCGTAGTTTTTGTCAAAGAGTTCTTCAATAATAAGTATAAAACTGTTGATGAGTTGGAAAGACATTTAAATATCAAGGTTTTAGCTGCGGTTCCAGGAACTATTAAAGAAAGAAAGTTGGTGGACTAGATGGAAGTTTTTGAATATAAAAATGTTGTAATCGAAACACCAAATTCTCCACAAGCTGAAGCATACCGTAAATTAGAATTAAACATTAGAATGAATAGCATTGATAACCCTTATCGAGTTATTCAAATAACTTCAGCTACACCTGAAGACGGAAAAACAACAACCGCAATTAATTTAGCTGCTGTTTATGCTGAAAAGGGATTAAAGGTTATCATTTTAGACTTTGATTTGAGAAGACCAAAGATTCACCGTGCATTTCATAAAATCAATGATTTAGGCTTCTATGACTTCATCGTTAACGAAAAACCTATTGAAGAACTAATCATTAAAGATGATTCTAAAATAGACCTTTTATTGAGCGGAAGCATGTTAACTGCTCCGCACGTTATTTTACAATCTAAGAAAGTGGCTGACTTAATTGAAAAACTAAGAAAAGAATATGATTATATCATTATCGACTCTCCACCAGTTTTAACTGTTACTGACGCTTTAATCACAAGTAATTTAGCTGATGGCGTTGTCTATATCGCTTCTTATAAAAAAACCAAGAAGGATCAAGCAAAACATGGTCTTAAACAACTAAAGGAAAACGGAGCGAATGTAATAGGAGCTGTTTTATCAAACATAGATGTTAAAAAAACAAGCGGTTATTACGATTATTATTACTATCAAAGAGAAGAATAACTATTTTTTAGAGAGTATTACTGGAGGGTAATGCTCTCTTTTAAAAAGATGTGATTATTTATCACAAAATCAACATAATTTTGAGGTATAATCTATTTAATTCAATATACCTTTTCCCCCTTGTTTATATGGTATATTGAATTTTATTTTAATAAGGATGTGATGTTTTTATGAAGAATACGTATGTTTTAATTGTTGATGACGAATTTAGAATCAGAAAGCTATTAGCGGATTTTTTAGTAAGGGAAGGCTATAGAGTTTTAGAGGCAGAAGATGGTGAAGAAGCTCTAGATATCCTTTTTGAAACTGGAAAAAAAGTAGACTTGGTTATTTTAGACGTAATGATGCCTAAATATGATGGTTGGTTTGTTTTAGAGCGAATCAGAGAGTATATGACCATACCTGTGGTCATGCTAACAGCTAGAAGTGATGAATACGATCAATTAAAAGGTTTTAAATTAGGCGCAGATGACTATGTAACCAAACCGTTTTCACCTGGAGTTTTAGTTGCTAGAGTTAATAAGCTTTTGAGTAAAACTACAAAAGATTTAACTGACATAAACTTCGGAGTTATTAAAATTGATATGGCTTCTAGAAAAGTATATGTAGCTGAAGAGTTAGTTAATCTAACGCCAAAAGAATTCGAACTACTGCGTTATTTTATCGATAATAAAGGCATCGCTTTATCCAGAGATAAAATCTTAAATGCAGTTTGGAATTATGATTATTTTGGTGATTTGAGGACTGTCGATACTCATATTAAGCAGTTACGAGCAAAACTAGGTAAATATGCTTATTATATTTCTACTGTAAGAAGTGTTGGGTATCGCTTAGATATAGAAAATGAAATCGACAATTAGATCTAAATTATTCCTGTTGACATACGGGATAATTTTAGGTTTTATCGTCGCTTTGATCATTCTTAACAATACTTTTTTAAGAAGTTATTATATAAATAACCGTGAGGATTCATTAATACAAGCTTTTGATGAAATCAAAGCAGTTGATGTTACAAGTGAAGAACTGCCTGATAAGATGCTTGAAATAGAAAGCAAGTATAACTTATCAATCCAAATTTTGATTCAAACAGCCGTCATACCAGAAGACGTTCAGATAGATGAGTTTTTGTACTTTCCCGGTTTATATGACAGGCTATACGGAAGTGAGTATATCGTTTCTCAAGAAATACTGTCTAAAGTTATCGTTGATTACAATTTAACAGAAAGACGCGAAGACGATTTGAAATTCGGTAAATCAGTCAGCATATCTTCTGAATATGATGCATACATTATGGATTTGTACTCAGAAGTTGTAGATTATCATCAAAACAATCAAATGTTGGCACTGTTTGTAGCATCTGATACTGACTTGGGAATCAATATGTTTTATATTTCAACTATTACTTTCAGTTCAATTCAAGACAGTATTAGAATCTTCAACTCATTTACTATCTTAATTGGTTTTATCTTTATGATAATTGCGGGATTGATGATGTATTTTTTCAGTTATCGTTTTACAAATCCTATCTTAGAAATTAATAGGATAGCTGACGAAATCTCGAAGTTGGATTTTTCTCATAAAGTAGAAATCACTACAGATGATGAAATAGGTGATTTGGGCTATAGTATCAATAAGATGAGTACGCAACTAGAAATATCAATTAAAGAGCTCCAGTTAAGCAATGATAAGCTAGCGAAAGAAATTTTATATAAGAATAAGATTGATCAAATGAGAAAAGAATTTGTAGCAAACGCTTCTCATGAGTTAAAAACACCATTATCTTTGATTATGGGGTATGGTGAAGCTTTAAAGTTAAGTGGTTTAGACGATAAGACTAAAAGCGAATATCTTGATATAATTCTTGATGAAACCAATAAGATGAATAATCTTGTAAAAGAATTATTGAACTTATCGCAAATTGAAAGCGGTAAAAAAGAATTTAGATATAGTAATTTTTCAGTAAAAAGTCTGATTGAAGATACAGCGAAATTATTTACACTAATCTTTAAAGAAAAAAATATAACATTGGAATTGGATTTGATTGATAAAGAGATAAATTCTGATTATGAACAACTACAGTCAGTTTTAAGCAATTTTATCAGTAATGCTATAAATCATATAGATTATGAAAAAGTCATTAAGATATCCTCAATATTTAGCGATAATGACAGCGTTATTATCGCTGTATTAAATAGTGGAGAGAACATACCTGATAATGAAATACCAAATATTTGGGACAGCTTCTATAAAGTAGATAAGGCTAGAACAAGGGCTTATGGAGGCCAAGGGTTAGGGTTGTCGATTGTTAAGACCATCTTAGAGACTTTAGGATATGATTACGGTGTGATAAATCATGATAACAAGGTAGAATTTTTCTTCAAGATAGAGAATCAAGAATTTTAGTTGAAAGCCAAATTGTTTTGGCTTTTTTTCTTTTTAAACAAAGTTTAAGCAATTGATTATGTGAAGATGATGTGATATTATATTATCATCACTCAAGAAGGAGTATGAAAAATGCCAAAGAGCTTAATGAAAAAGAAAAGATTATTAAATAAAACAGGCGTTATATTTATGATAATCGATGGTTTTGGTATAACTTTTACCTATCTTTTGACTATTTTTGCTTTATGGATTTTAAAATTCCCTGATTTTGATCATATGCGAGCTTTCATGATCTTACCTTTTATTGTGATATATAAGCTATTGGTTTACTTCTTTTTTAAACTGTATAACTTGGTTCTTGTAAATGTTGGATTAGATGAAGTTGTCAAAATTGTGATAGTGGTTGGTTTTAGTAATCTTTTGATTATGATGGTTACACTCGCAATCCCTGATTTTGAATTTATCCATGAGTTTCATTTTTTGTTTGCGACAATGCTAGAATTAGTATTTTTAATTGGTCCAAGAATTATGAAAAGACTTTGGATTATTTTTTCTTCTAAGAATTACTATGGAACCGGAAAAAGAACTTTGATTGTTGGTGCAGGTTCAGGCGGTAAAATTGTTCTTAATGAAATAAGAAATAATCCTAACTTCAATAACAATGTACTAGGTTTTATCGATGATGACGAAGATAAAATCGGCAATTTGATGTCAGGATATAAAGTCTTCGGACCTATATCGCAAATTGCTAAAGTTATCGATCGCTTATACATTGAAGAGGTTATCATCGCTATAGTCAACATTGAGCCTCACAGATTTCAAGAAATCATTAATTACTTTATTGATAAACCGGTAAAAATAAAAAGACTTCCGGCTTTTAAAGATTATAGAGAAGATGTTCCAGATCAAATCTCTGATGTTAAAGTTGAAGACTTGTTAAGTAGAGATATTGTTGAACTTGATACAAAAGGAATTTATGAGTTTATAGAAAATAAAAAGGTATTAGTTACTGGAGCTGGGGGTTCTATCGGTTCTGAATTAGTTAGACAAATCTTGAAATATAACCCTTCCTCAATGATGTTGGTTGATATTTATGAAAACGGAATTTACGAGTTAGTAACAGAACTAAAGTTTGACTATTTAAAACATAATGACAATGGAATTGAACTTAATACACAGATTGCTTCAGTATATAACTATAAAAGAATGGATGATATAGTATCAGGATTTAAACCAGACTACATTTTCCATGCTGCAGCATATAAACATGTGCCTTTAATGGAAAGTTCCTCACAAGAAGCAATTAGAACTAATATATTAGGCACTTATAATATGTGTAAATTAGCTGATAAGTATGATGTAAAGAAGTTCGTTTTAGTTTCATCAGATAAAGCTGTAAGACCAACTAATGTGATGGGAGCTACAAAGAGATACGCGGAAATGTTAATCCAGCATTTTAATAAAATCTCTGAAACAAATTACTCTGCAGTAAGATTTGGTAATGTTTTGGGTTCTAATGGTTCAGTTGTTCCGTTATTCAGAAAACAAATTGCTAATGGAGGGCCTGTAACAGTAACTGATAATAACATCATTAGATATTTTATGACGATACCAGAAGCAGTAAGCTTGATTTTGCAATCAGCAGCTTTTGCTTCCGGTGGCGAAATATTTATTCTGGATATGGGAGATCCGGTTAAAATAATCGATTTAGCTGAAAAAATGATTATGTTATCCGGTTTAAAACCTTATATTGATATTCCGATTAAAATCACCGGATTAAGACCAGGTGAAAAACTATTCGAGGAATTATTGGTAGATAAAGAAAACAACATTAAAACAGCGAATAAAATGATATATATTGAACAAATTGACAATACAGTCAATCTTGAAGAAGAAACAAGTGAGCTCTTGAATCAGTATGAAGAATTAAATAATTTAGGGGTTAAGCACCTTTTAAGAAAATTTGTATCTACTTATACAGTCGATGAAAAAGAATAACAAGACAATCATTGTCTTGTTTTTTCTTAAGTTATTATGTATTAAAATATGAGCTTATTTGATATAATGTTAATGAGGTGTATAAGTGATGAAACTCAATATTGGCGATAAAATAAATTTGGATATTAGAAAACAAGGAATCAATGGTGAAGGAATAGGTTATTACCAAAAAATAGCTGTTTTTGTTCCTGGAGCGATAATAAAAGAAGTAGTAAATGTAGAAATCGTTCAAAGTTTTTCCAATTATGCAATTGGAAAAATAGTAGATATTGAGAGAGTTTCTAACCGAAGAGTAGTACCTCCTTGTAAGTTCTACGATAACTGCGGCGGATGTCAGATGCAGCATATAGAATATCGTGAACAATTAAAAATTAAGCAGTCGATTATTAAACAAGCTTTAAGAAGATATACAAACGTTGATACTGAAAAACTTATTATAAATAAGACGATTGGAATGGACAATCCATATAATTATCGCAACAAATCGCAAATGCCTTTTAGAAATACAAATTTTGGTCTTGCATTAGGATTTTATAAACCTAACTCTAATCATTTTGTTTATGTTGATAATTGTTTAGTTCACAATGATGAAATCAATGAAATAAATAGACACGTATTAAAGCTGATGAGAAAATATAAACAGAAGGCTTTTGATTTGAGAAATAAAGAAGGAATCTTAAGTTTTTTAGTCGTAAGATTTTTAGAAAATACCAAAAGTGCCAGTGTGACTTTTGTGGTTAAGAAGTATAATGATGTTCTTTCTAAAATTGCCAAAGAATTAATCAGTGATATGAAATCGGTAAAGAGCGTTAGTTACAGTTTGGATAATCCTAAGACTAATTTGATTATTTCCAATCCGATTAAAATCCTTACGGGGACCGAAAAGATAAAGGAATCATATGATGATTTAACATTTGAGATTTCACCAGACGCTTTTCATCAAATGAATACATTACAAATGAAAAAGATGTATGATTTGATATTGGAGAAGGCAAACATCAATCAGAATACAGTATGCTTTGATTTGTATTCCGGGATAGGGATTACATCTTTATTGATATCTAGACGAGCTAAAATTGTATATGGAATTGATTATTCTGAAGCATCAATTAATGATGCTAAAGTCAACGCTAAAATTAATAATATTAGCAATGTTGAGTTTATTCAAGACCATGTGGAGAGTGCTTTACCTAAATTAATCAATAAGGGTATCAGACCTAATATTTTATTATTAGATCCACCTAGAACTGGAATGAGTGACGTTGTCTTAGAAGCAGTTCTTAAAGTATTACCAAAACAAATCGTTTATATTTCATGCAATCCATCGACATTAGCTAAAAATATCAGCGATTTGAATGATAAGTATCGAGTTAAAGAAATTAATCCAATAGATATGTTTCCGCAAACAGCTAGTGTTGAAAGCGTAACAATATTAGAACTAAAATAGGAGGATAATATGTTAACAGATTTAGAAATTGCTCAAAAAGCGAGTATGAAAAGAATTGATGAGATTGCAAAAAAAGTTGGTCTTAAACAAGAAGATTTGGAATTATATGGCAATTATAAAGCAAAGGTTAGTTTCGATGCCATTAATCGCTATAAGAATAACCAAAGAGGAAAAATAGTATTGGTAACTGCAATTACACCAACAAAAGCAGGTGAAGGTAAATCTACAACAACTATTGGACTTGGCGATTCAATTGCGAAATTAGGTTTCTCAACCATTATTGCATTAAGAGAACCTTCATTAGGACCAGTAATGGGTGTTAAAGGTGGAGCTGCTGGTGGCGGATATGCACAAGTAGTTCCGATGGAGGATATCAATCTTCATTTTACCGGGGATATACATGCAATTACCGCAGCCAATAATTTAATAAGTGCAGTAATAGACAATCATTTATTCCATGGGAATGAATTAAAAATCAATCCGGAAAAAGTGATTTGGAAAAGAGCTATGGATATGAACGACAGATCTTTAAGAAAGATTCAAGTCGGATTATCTATGAAAAAAGAAACGCCTAGATTTGATGCTTTTGATATCAGTGTTGCTTCAGAAGTTATGGCGGTTTTATGTTTAGCTAGTGATATTGAAGATTTGAAAACTAGAATTTCAAGAATGGTAGTTGCTTATAATAACGAAGACTTACCGGTCACAGTTGGGGATTTGAAAGTTACAGGTGCAGTTGCGATGTTACTTAAAGAAGCGATAAAGCCTAATATTGTACAGACATTAGAAGGTACACCAGCTTTGATTCATGGTGGACCATTCGCTAATATCGCTCATGGTTGTAATTCAATCATAGCTACTGATTTCGCTTCAAGAGCAGCTGATTTTGTAGTTACTGAAGCAGGTTTTGGCGTTGACTTAGGTATGGAAAAGTTCATGGATATCAAAATGAGAGCGATGGATACAATGCCTAGCGCTGTCGTAATTGTTGCTTCAATCAGAGCATTGAAAATTCATGGCGGCGTTAGTGATGCAGAGATGAATAATGAGAATGTTAATGCAGTAGTAAAAGGCTTGGCAAACTTAGAGAAACACATTGAAAGCGTCCAAAACTATAAGGTTCCTTGTGTTGTCGCTTTAAATAGATTCTATACTGATACAGATGCAGAAATAAATGCTATTATGGATTGGGCTAAAAAGAATAATCATGAAATTTCACTTTCTGAAGTATTTACCAAAGGTAGTGAAGGCGGTCTTGATTTAGCTAGAAAAGTTGTTAATAAAGCTGTAAAAAAGGATAGCAATAATCCGCTTTATGGATTAGACTTAAGCATTAAAGATAAAATTTTAAAAATTGCTAAAACCATCTATGGTGCTGATGGAGTTGAATATACCGAAAAAGCTGAAGAGCAAATCAATCAATTTAACAAGCTAGGTTGGAATGATTTAGCTATCTGTATGGCTAAGACACCATTATCTTTATCTGATGATGCAAATATTAAAGGAAGACCTACTAATTTTAAAATTACGGTGAGAGAGTTTAAACCATCTGTAGGTGCTGGGTTTATTGTCGCATTAACCGGTGCAGTAATGACTATGCCAGGATTACCAAAACACGGCGCTTATGAAAATATGGACTTGATTGATGAGAAAATAGTAGGATTGTTTTAGAGAGGTAAAAAAATGAAGAGTTCTCAAAATATAGTAGAAAAATTAAAAAAAGTCGGCATTAAGATTGCCAACAAAGCCCAAGAAACATTTAATACTACAAGAAACTCGATCGAACAGAATTTTTTAAATGATTCATTAAGAAAAAGATTCAATCTGGAAAATCCATATAAATTCATAATTATGGATAGCAAGGAAAAATCATCGATCTTAAATGAGTTATTGCCTAGATATGCTAAAAGATACTTAGAAGATGATATATTCGTCTTTTATGGTACGCTTAAAGACAACGATATAAAAGTAGATTATATTATCAAAGATTTAAGTGATGAGACTTTATATAAAGTCATCGAACTAGTTGATGTTAAAGTTACTGTAACGTATCAAAATAAAGACTATGAAGTTGATGGCGTTGCAGTTTATGGTAAGATATTATGACAAAAAAAGAAGAGTTTATTAGTCTTTATAAGAAGTATATTAAACGTGAAGGCGCTAATGAATTACTGGATTTTCTTCAATCTAGTAAAAGTGACTTTTTCGACGCTCCTTGCTCTACCAGATTCCATTTATCAAAAGAAGGAGGGCTAGTTGAACATTCGATCAATGTGTATGAATGTTTAAAAGCTTATCTTGAAAGACCAAGAGTAAAAGATTTATATGGTTTGGAATATAGTGATGAAAGCATAGCTATTGTGGCGCTTTTGCATGATTTATGCAAGATTAACGTTTACAAAAAATCCATGAGAAATATTAAAGATGACTCAGGAAAATGGATTCAGATACCAAGTTATGACTTTCAAGATGATTTACCTTATGGACATGGTGAAAAATCTGTTTATATTATCTCAGGATTCATGAGACTAACCAGAGACGAAGCATTTGCTATCAGATATCATATGGGATTTTCTGATACAGAAAACGTTAGAAATGTTGGCGAAGCATTTTCTAGATTTCCACTTGCTTTTGCTCTCTCGACAGCTGATATGGAAGCAACATATTTTATCGAAAAATAATAAATTTTAAGAACCTTTCTTATTAGAGGGTTCTTTTCTAAGTGAAAGGATTTTGTATGAATAGGGTATTCAATGTTACTGAGGGGCCGATACTGAAGAAGTTGCTTATTTTAGCATTTCCAATTTTATTGACAACCCTTTCGCAAATTGCTTATAACCTTACCGATATTTTTTGGATTGGTAGGGTAGATGAAATCGGAATGGTAGAAACAAATGCAGTAGCGGCTGTAGGTACTGTTTCATATTTAACTTGGTTTGCATTCGGTTTCATTTTAATCGCTAAAATTGGTACGAGCGTGAAAGTATCTCACGCTGTAGGTAAGAAGGAAACACACAATATTAATGTGTTCGCTACCAATGGGTTAATCCTACAAGCTATATTTGGTGTTTTATTGTCAGTATCGATTCTGATTTTCAAAGAAGAGTTTTTATTGATTTTCAATATCGAAACTCCACAAATTATTGAATATGCTTTAATGTATATACCTATAATCGGTGGATTGATTTTTATACAGTTTATCGTTAACGGTTTTATTGCGATTAACGAAGGATTAGGACAAACTAGGATAAATCTTCAAGTTCTGGCTATTGGATTTGTGTTTAACATGATTTTAGACCCAATATTAATTCTTGTTTTTAGATTGGGCATTCAGGGTGCAGCGATAGCTACAGTTAGCGCTCAATTTATTACACTGATTATTTTCTTTATTATTTATAAGAAACATAATCCAAACCTTAGAGTATTTCATTTAAAGAACTTAAAACTTGATGCGATAAAACAAATTATGGGTATTGGACTACCTGTGGGTATCCAATCAATGATCTTTACCGCTATATCAATATTTCTAGCAAGAGAAGTATTTAAATTTGGACCTAATGTTGTAGCTGCACAAAGGATAGGTGTTCAGATAGAACAATTGACCTGGATGATTGCTAGTGGTTTTCAATCGGCGATAACAGTATTTATCGGTCAAAACTTTGGGGCTAAGGAGAATATAAGGATAAAAAAGGGTATATTGAGAATAAGTTATATTCTCGTTCCATACGCCTTGTTTATATCTTTATTGCTCTTGTTTATCCCAGAAACATTACTAAGGATATTTATTAGTGATGATTTAACCGTTCAACACGGTATCGTCTATCTTCAAATTATCAGTGCTAGTCAGATATTCATGATATTGGAAAGCATCGGTGCAGGATTCTTTAACGGCATAGGTAAATCATACATTCCTTCGGTTGTTGGGATTATAGGTAACTTTATACGTGTACCGTTGGTGATATTTTTAACAGTTACTATGTTTGAAAGAGGAATTTGGTGGACGATTAATATTTCTTCAATTCTAAAAGGAGTAATATTAATCATAGCTTTGTTATTTTTTGTAAAGCATTTGGATGAAGTTAAAATAAATCGCTTAAAAGTCAGACCTAACCGAAAAGTTGAACTTAAGAATTCTTAATAAGTATAAAGGAGCTTTTTATGTGGTATATAATTATCGGAATTTTTATCTTCCTGATTATTATGTTTGTGTTCTTGCAAATCGCTTTCAGTATTGTAATGCCAAACAAGAAGGATTTAATAAAGACGAAAGAGTTTGAAATAAATAAAGACCAAAGTCTATTTGAGTTTTATGATGAAAAAATGGCTAAAACAGTAACAATTAAGTCAAGGTTCAATTATGACCTAGCTCTTTATTATTTTTTACAAAAAGAAAAAAACAATAAGTTTGTGGTTATTGCACATGGGCACACCTATACACATCATGGATCAATAAAGTATGCTAGAATGATGTTTGAAGAAGGTTTTAATGTAATAATCTATGATCAAAGGTATCATGGCAATAGTGGTGGTAACAATACTACCTTGGGATATTTCGAAAAGTATGATTTATACGATATAATTTCTTTAATTTATAAAGAATTTGGTGAAGACATATTACTTGGGACTTACGGCGAGTCAATGGGTTCTGCAACAATTCTTATGGAGCAGGAAATAGATAAGCGGGTTAAGTTCTGTATTAGCGATTGCGGTTATAGTGATTTTAAGAAGTTTTTATATGAGAAGTTATCCAAGTATCATCTACCTAAGTTTTCTTATTATTTCATCAATTTTTTTGTTAAGTTTATTGCTTCATTTTCTATGGATGATTTGACTCCTATCAAGAGCATTAAAGATTCAAACATACCGATATTATTCATTCATGGTAAACAAGATAGTTTAATCGATTATCATCACAC
>JAVEQW010000059.1:0-7346 GCA_034007385.1 Candidatus Izemoplasmatales bacterium | reverse complement strand
TAATTGTTGATAACGGTTTTCACTTAACAAGAAGTCGTGATATTTTTCCCATTGTGGTTCTTTTGAATCAATTTGAAGAGGGTTTTTACCTTCAGCGATTCTTCTTGGGTCATATCTGAATGTTGGCCAATAACCGCATTCTGTAGCAAGTTTTGCTTGTTGGTGAGAATTTCCTAAACCACCGTTAATTCCATGAGCGATACATGGTGAGTAAGCGATAATTAGTGATGGTCCCGGATAACTTTCTGCTTCTTTCATTGCCTTCATAACTTGAGTTGCGTTTGCACCATGGCTAATCGCAGCTACATATACACTTTCGTATGTCATAGCTAGAGCAGCTAAGTCTTTTTTCTTGCCAGGCTTACCAGCAGCTGTAAATTTAGCGATTGATCCAGAACGAGCTGATTTAGAAGATTGACCACCTGTGTTAGAGTAAACTTCTGTATCTAATACTAAGATATTAACGTCTTCAGCATTTGCGATAACATGGTCTAAACCACCATAACCGATATCATAAGCCCATCCGTCTCCACCGATAATCCATTGTGACTGTCTAACGAAATGTTCTTTAACTTCTAGTAATTGTTTAGCAACTTCAGATTTGCAATTTTCTAGTAATGGAACGATTTTCTTGTATAGTTCTAAAGTCTTGTCGCCGTCTTCTCTATTTTCAATCCATTCGTTCAATAATGCTTTAAGTTCATCGCTGAATTCTTTTTGGTTATCAGCAATTAATGTTTGCATTCTGTCTCTGATTGTATCTTGAGCGATTTTCATACCGAATCCATATTCTGCATTGTCTTCAAATAAGCTGTTTGCCCAAGCTGGTCCACGACCGTCAGCATTTGTAGTATATGGTGACGCTGGGAATGATGCTCCATAAATTGAAGAACAACCTGTAGCGTTCGCAATAACCATTCTTTCACCGAATAATTGTGTAGCAAATCTGATATATGGTGTTTCACCACAACCAGCACATGCACCACTGAACTCAAATAATGGTTGATTGAATACTGTATTTTTATAAGTGTTTCTTCCAACTAATTCACCTTTATAAGGAACTTCGTTATATAAGTAATCAGCTAGAATATGTTCTTTCGCTTCAATTCTATCTTGAATTGGGCTCATCTTTAATGCTTTTGTAGGAGCTGGACATGTGTTAACACAAACCATACATCCTGTACAATCTAGAATTGATACTTCTATACGGTATTTTAAGCCTTCAAGACCTTTACCTTTAGCATCAACCCATTCAGCATCTACCGGAGCGTTTTTAACTTCTTCGTCAGTTGCTAAAATTGCTCTGATACAAGCATGTGGACATGCATAAGCGCATTGGTTACATTGAATACAGTTTTCACTTAACCAAGTAGAAACTTCTTCAGCTACACCACGTTTTTCATAACGTGCAGTACCACTTGGGATTTGCCCGTCTTCAATACCTAAGAAGGCAGAAGTTGGAAGGTCATAACCATTAATTGCATTAACTGTATCAGCGATGTTTCTTACGAAATCTGGACGATTTTCATCTAGTGAAACTTCTGTTTTCAAGTTAGCCCATTCAGGGTTGATCTTGATTTCAACTAAGCCTTCAGCGCCTAAATCTACTGCTTTGTAGTTCATTTGAACGATGTCGTCGCCTTTTCTTTCAAACGATTTTTTAGCATATGATTTCATTGCGTCTTGTGCTTTTTCATACTTCATGATTTGTTCATTAAGTTTGAAGAATGCTGATTGCATAATTGTAGAAACTAGCTTAACTTCACCGATTTCTTTTGCAAGTTTATAAGCGTCGATGATGAATAATTTAGCTTCTTTTTTCGCTAAGATTTTCTTAACTTTATCTGGTAAATAACCTTCTATTTCATCAGCTGTTTTAGTAGTAGATAGTAAGAATGTACCACCTTTTCTAATACCTTTGATTAAATCGAATCTTGTTAAATAACTTTCTTGTGAACATGAAACGAAATGTGGGTGGTTAACTAAGTAAGTTGAACGAATTGGATTTTTTCCAAAACGTAAATGCATTCTAGTAACTCCACCACTTTTCTTAGAATCATAAGATGCATAAGCTTGACCGTAAAGATCAGTATAATCACCAATGATTTTAGAAATGTTTTTTACAGCACCAACAGTACCATCACTACCCAAACCGAAGAATAATAATTCTGTTGTGTCAGGATCTGTAACGTCTGGTGAATCGATTTCTGCTAAACTTGAATGTAAAACATCATCAACGATACCGATCGTAAAGTTATTTTTCATTTCATTTTTAAGGTTGTTGTATACAGCAAATATTTGTGAAGGTGTTGTATCTTTTGAAGATAATCCGTAACGTCCACCAATGATTGCTGGTTGTTTTTCGCGATCATAGAAGATTGACTTAACGTCTACGAATAATGGTTCTCCTGCAGATCCAGCTTCTTTTGTTCTGTCTAATACAGCGATTCTTTCAACTGTAGAAGGTAGTACGTTGAAGAAGTATTTAGTTGAGAAAGGACGATATAAGTGAACAGAAATCAAACCAACTTTTTCGCCTTTTTCTAGTAGATTGTCAATTACTTCTTTAATTGTTTCAGTAACTGAACCCATAGCTACGATAATATCAGTAGCGTCTTTTGCACCATAATAATTAAATGGTTTATATTCTCTTCCTGTTTCTTTGGAAATTTCTTCCATGTAAGAATTTACAACGTCAGGAATTGGTAAATAGAATTGTTCTTGAACTTCTTTTGCTTGGAAATAAACATCATCGTTTTGAGCTGTACCCATAGTTTTAGGTTGAGCTGAATTTAACGCTCTAGCTCTGAACTTTTTAACAGCTTCCTTGTCTAATAATCTGTCAAAAACATCGTAAGGCATTACTTCGATTTTATTTACTTCATGTGAAGTTCTGAATCCGTCGAAGAAATGTAGGAAAGGAATGCTAGATTTGATAGCTGCCAAATGAGCGATACCACCAAGGTCCATAGTTTCTTGAACTGAACCTGAAGCAAGCATAGCAAAACCTGTCATTCTTGCAGCATAGATATCTTGATGATCCCCAAAAATTGATAATGCATGAGCAGCGATAGAACGAGCTGCAACATGAATTACACCTGGTAGTAATTCTCCAGCCATTTTATACATGTTAGGAATCTTAAGCAATAAACCTTGTGATGCGGTATAAGTCGTTGTCAAAGCTCCAGCCATTAGTGAACCATGAACAGTAGCCGCAGCTCCTGCTTCTGATTGCATCTCTACAACCTTCACAGGCATTCCGAAAAGATTCTTCTTTCCTTCTGCCGCCCATTGGTCAACATATTCTGGAATTGGAGATGACGGTGTAATTGGATAAATACCAGCAACTTCAGTAAACGCATATGACGTATACGCAGCCGCTTGATTTCCATCCATTGACTGATAAACTTTCTTTGTTGTCATAAACAACCTCCTATTTATATTTTGCTGATAGTTATTCAGCACATAATCGTTCATCTTATTATAACTTAAATCAGACTTAAAAACAATTGCAATTTTTGCTTATTTTCTTTACAAAATAAAATGAAGAAATCATTCAATTATGATTTCTTCACTAGGTTCATTTTGTTTGGCCGCAATCAATTTGTATAGGTTAATATCAACACCTTGGTCAAAGAATGCCCGTTTGTATGCATTCAATGCTAAATGCTCTAAATTACATTCTCTTGAGAGATGCGCTAAGACGATATATTTTGTTTTTTCTCCAGCTAAATTAAGCAACAGATTCGCACTGTCTTCATTTGATAAATGGCCTTGATCGTCTAAAATACGCCTTTTTAACTGCCATGGTCTAGAACTTTCAAGAAGCATCTCTACTTCATGATTGCTTTCGATGATATAACAATCGGCGTTTCTTAAGTTTTCGTATTGTTTTATCGGAAAATAACCTGTATCAGTAACATAGACTAATGATTTGTTATCCTCAATAAAACGATATCCGAAGGGTTCAGCCGCGTCATGATAAATAGCAAAAGGCAACACTTTAAAATCAAACATATCTAATATTTCGTTTTCTTTTATGATGTGAAATAATTTTTCATCAATATCACCATAATACCTTTTATCCAGGGCTTTATATGTGCCTTCACTGAGAATTATTTTCATTCTGTGATTCTTCGCCAAAACTCTTAAACCAGCTATATGATCGGCATGTTCGTGAGTTATAAAAACTGCCTTTAAGTCATTTAAATCTTTATTTTTTTCTTTAAGTCTATAAATTAATTGCCTGTAACTTAACCCACAGTCAACCAAAACTTTTGAACTTCCAATTTCTATATAAGTAGCATTAGCGGCAGAGCCGCTGGCTAAAACTATCGCTTTCATTCATCATCCTTCATTTCTTCTTTTAGCTTTTCTTTATATTCTTCAATCATTTGTTGCTTTTCTTGTTTTAACTCTTCTTCTTTTTTCTTAGATAAGAGTTTGATTATATTCTTGAATTCAAAAACACCTATTAACAAAAATATGATTGTTATAAGTGCAAAAAGCAAATTGATGCTATTAACAAATAAAACTTCGTAAACAGAACCTAGCAATCCTGATTTCCCCACATACTTACCAACAATCAAATCCGGAGAGAAGTCTACTTCCCAATCTTCTGACTCGCGGTTATTGTCTCCCTTAGTGGTAATTAAACCAGTTATCGGATCAATATTTTCAATTCTATGGGTTATTATGAGTTCTTGTTGATCTGGTCTTCTAAAACTTATTATGTCTCCTTCAAAAAACTCTTCTTCATTAGTATCAATAAAGATTAAGTCTCCTTCCATTATTGTGTCTTCCATTGAAGGAGTTATTACAAATAGAATTGCACGATTAAAAACACTTGGAATCTCTTTGTTTTTTAAAGAAATTCCCAAGTGTACCATCATTATCATTGCTAGAGCAATAAAAACAAAGGGAAGAAAATAAAATATTTTTCTAAGTATTACTTTCATGCAGATCTCCTCATAAAAAACGAAGTGTTTAAACTCCGTTTTAAACAATTACATTGTTCCTGTATAAATCATTGTTGTTAGTGGTGCCCAAATACCTTCTTGATCATAGGTAATTTCTAAAATAATGCTTATAATTATATCTTCAGAAGCATATTCATTACTAATTTCAAATCCGCTATAATAAATAGAAGTTATTAAAGTATGTTCAATGCTATCCTCTAACAAACCATCATAGTACCAATAACCATCAGCTTCGTAAAAGAAGTCAGAATTCATAGAAACTAAGATGTGCTCTTGGCTTGGTATATTCTCATAATTTTTTTGATAAGGAGCTGTAATAGAGTAAGTATAGTTTAAATTGTCATAACTCACATCTACTCTAGTATATTGAACTTTAATTCTTAAATACAAATCATCATCGGAAAAATTAGTTATAGTAACTGGCTGACTAATTAATTCTAGTTCAGGATATATAACACTTCTCTCGATAAAAACTCCACCAAAATCATATACTATACCACTAAGTTTTCCCGGTAGAAAATCTATTGTACCTTTATTATTCAATAAAAACCAAGCAAAAGAGGTGATTACAAACAAAAATGCAGAAGCTATCAATGCTATTAGTGATAGCGTAAAGCGTTTTTTCATTTTAATCACCTCTTTATTTCTTATTTATTTTGCATTTGTCTTGCGCGTTCGGCCTTTTCTAATAACTCCATAGCGCGATTGATTTTTTTCTTTTTAGCTAGCCTTTCTTGAGCTAACTGTTTCTTTCTTTGAAGTTCAAGTCTTCTTTCTTCTGCTTTTCTAGCTTCTTTTTCTGCCTTAATCTTAGCTTGACGATTCTTAAGTTCATCACGATAATTATTAAGGTGCAACGTTGCTAAAGCTTTTTCTGTTTCTAAATCTTTCAAGTTATCTCGTTTTACTTTTTCAATATCACGGTAAACTTTTACAATTTCATTTTGAACTTCAATCTTTTTATTAAGATCTTTTTCGTCTTCAGGATTATAAGTATAATTGATGAAATCCTGAAAAGCGCCATCCGCTATTTCCAATAACTTCTTATGTATTATTTCAATACTCTTATCTTGTGGAATACCAGCTTCAATTAAAGTGTTATATCTTTCAATATTATCTTTCTTGATTTGCTCCAAGAAGTATTGGTTCAAGGTTTCATCTTTGAAAATATATTCGCCGCCCTCAAGATATTTATCTTGTTCGACGTTTTGTAATACTTTTGCTGCTTTAACTTTGCGATATGTAAATGGATGTTCATGGGAAAGTGCAAATTCTTGTATTTGGTTATTTGCTACTGTCGCATATAAAACCAACATAGTGTTTTCAATTTGCTTGATATACTCCTCATCAAATTGAACATTTCTTTCCAAAACATCTACTTCATATCCGACTCTGTCCACTGTATCCAAGAATAACCATAAATCATAACATTGAGAGAACTCAATATTTTTCATAATAATATTGGTTTTCATAATTGGCGGTCTTACAGGTGGAAAATTTGACATAGCGCGCATGAATTTAGAATTCTTGTAATTACTCATCGTATCTCTTAAGTCTCTCATACGATCGAATAATTCTTGGTTCTTTTTACATACTGCGTCATCTAGCATATTACGTTTAATCTTAAGAGTAATATCATAATCAATATTAGCTCCTAAATATTCAACCGTAGAATTTACTTTCAAGAAGTTGACGTATTCAGTATTCATTTTATGATTAATTAATCTAAATCTGATTTCAATAAAAGTATAAATCTTGTCAACCAATGTCATTAAGAAGCGGTTTTCATAAGTTCCTAGTTCTTGTTCGGAATAAGTTGTTAAAAGCTTTGTAGGCTGAATTTCGCCCTTCTTATTAGCTTTTTTAATTAGTTGAGTATTAGCAGCTAAGTGTCTGATTGTATTTGAGTCGATTTTCTTTGCTCTTTCAACCGGTACTACTTCAGATACTTTCTTTAATGTTTCTTTTGGAGAACGCATTAATTTATCAATGATAGGAATAATACCTTCGATATTTTTTAACCAACTATCATCGAAAATTCTTCTTTCACGGCGTTCTTTTTGATACAATTCTAATTTTGAACTTTCAATAAGGTTTAGATATTGCTTAGCAAAATCATCTAAACGATTGACACCTTCGAAAGTTGTATTAATTTTCTTATAGTAACGTTTAGCGGTTCCTTCTTCCATAGAAAACCTCCTAAACTAGCTTTTGTAGGTTTTTAATGAAGCCAACAGATTCTTCAAAAGCGTTTTTACCGAAAATCTTCTTGATTTGATTGATTAATTCGGTTAATTCACTTTGTAAGAAGGCTAAGTTTAAGCTTTCAAATTTACGTAAAACCTTGTAAGCAAAAATATAATCTAA
>JAVEQW010000007.1:31480-36317 GCA_034007385.1 Candidatus Izemoplasmatales bacterium | reverse complement strand
AGAAAATCTTAGACCTTTTTAATAGATTATTTTATTTAAATACAAACCGCCTGCAGGAGCTAATTCTTTAGTATTCTTTCTTGATTTTTCATTTAAAATTTCTAAAATATCCAAATCGGTTTTATTTGTTGCATAACGTATTACATGAGCAATTATTAATCTCAACATATACCTTAAAAAACCATTACCACTAATATATATTTCCAAAATATCATCATCAAGTTTATAACCGCTTTGATAAATCGTTCTAATATTATCGCCTTTAATTCCTTTGGTGAAACTTGTAAAATCGTGAGTCCCAATAATCTTTTTTAGCTGATCGTTTAGTTTAACAAAATCAAGATAGTCAATATTCCAAGCATAATTTAGTAAAAACGGATCGTAATCACCTAGTTTTATCTTATAGAGATATTCCTTCTCATATACGTCATAACGGCTATGGAATAATGGATGCACTGACTCTACCTTCGTTACCCAAATGCTTTTTGGCAATCTATTATTTAAAAACCTTAACCACTCTTCATTTGTTAATGATGATTCATCGTCGAAATGAATTACTTGCATTTTGGCATGAACTTCTGCATCAGTCCTTGAAGCTCCTTGAACAAGAACTTCTTTACTATTGACTTCCGAAATTAACTTTGACAGTTCTCCTTGAATAGTAACAGTATTGGATTGAATTTGAAAACCATGATATGAGGAACCGTCATAGATCAGATTTACTTTGAGTCGTTTCTTAGGATAATCATTTGTTTTGATAATAATCCTTTGAATCTCATCACCCAAATAACCTATTTTTACCGGATTATTAAGTTTGTTATAACCATAATTCATATGATAATTTAGATGTTCTGTGAAAATGATATCTTCAAAAAGTTGCGGATTTTTTACTATATAAGCCTCAACATGTTGCTTATTTAAAATAACTGTATCATCTATTTTTAAAGCGACATTTTGATTGAGTTTATCAAACATTTATATCACCTTTAGTACGATTGAACCTGCCAAGACCAATACACTGAAAACCGTAGCTAAAACATCTTTATAATTGAAATTAAGTTCATGAATCCTAGTTCTTTTTTCTCCAGGAACAAAGTTTCTTGACTCCATTGCATTTGCTAATTCTTCGCTTCTCATAAAAGCAATTATAAACATTGGCACTAATAGTGAAACGACTTGTTTTAACTTATCTTTAAGTTTTCCTTCACTGAAATCAGCCCCTCTTGAAGCTTGAGCTAACATAATCTTATTAGCTTCATCAAATATCGTCGGGATATAGCGTAAGCTGATAGAGATTATTAAAGCAAAACTTTCTGAATCAAAGCCTATTTTTTTCAGTGGATGTAATAATTTTTCAATCCCTTGAGTTAAATCCGTTGGTTTTGTGGTTAGAGTCAAAACAGTTGACAACGTAATAATGATTAAGAGTCTGATTACAACGAAGATAGACATTTCTAATCCTGATTGATAGATTGCAAAATTGAAAGGCTCGATTATTGTATTACCAAAATCAATATATCTTAAGATTAAATACACACTTCCTGCAAATAAGAAAAATAAAGTAAATCTAAATCTGATTAACTTAGTCAGTACTCGCCAAATTACAAATGCTAAAATCAAGAAAATCAAAGTGAAGATAGTAAAGTACATTTGATGACTAACTAGCGGGGTTCCTTCACGATTCAAGATTATTTGGAAAATAAAGGTAAAAATCAAAAGAATCATAATAGGTTTTAAACCTTTTAATACTTTTAGAATCGAGATTCTACCAATAATAAGAAGAATTACTGCTACGCCTAAAGCTATTAAAAGCTCAAAAATTGATTGAAGTAAAAATACGGAAATCATAATCAATAACACAGATACAATCTTAGTTCTTGGATCTAATTTATAGAATAATCCTTTTCCGGGAATGTATTGACCAATAATTATGCTTTTCATTTGACTACCACCCTTTCTATCTCAGAAAGAGCTTCTTCAAGTGTTTTTTGATATATGTTTAAATTTAAATTCAAGGATTCATTAAGATATTTTAAAACCTTAATAGTGTTCGGGTAATCCAAATGGTTTTTGAATAGATCTTGTTCTTTAAATAATTGTTCTGGTTCACCGTCATAAATCAATCTTCCTTCATTCATCACCAAAACTCGGTTAAAATACTGATAAACCAAGTCCATATCATGAGTAATTATGACAATTGTTTTGCCGGTTTTTTCATTGATATCTTTAAAAAGGTTCATTAAAACTCTTTTACCTGCAGGATCTAATCCTGAGGTTGGTTCATCCAAAACCAGTATTTCCGGATCCATTGCTAAGATACCAGCGATTGAAACTCGCTTTTTTTCACCGCCTGATAAATTATATGGATTTCTTTGTAAATAAGAATCGTTTAATCCAACTAAGTTTAATGAATCTTTAGCAATTTTCTTGGCTTCTTCTTGACTTATCTTGAAGTTCATTGGACCGAACATAATGTCTTTTTCAACCGTTTCTTCAAAGAGTTGATATTCAGGAAATTGGAAAACTAAACCAACTTTCTTGCGAATATTATTGTATTTGATTTTTTTGTTTCTTTTAGCAGTTATAACTTCACCAAAAATCTCTAGATTCCCTTCAGTTGGAAAGATTAGAGCGTTCATGTGTTTTGCAAGAGTTGATTTACCAGATCCAGTGTGACCAACCAAAGCAATAAATTCATGTTTTTCTGTGATTTCTAAGTTAATGTCTTTGATTGCCGTATATAAACCTTGGGCAAACGAAGAGTAATCATAACTTACTTGATTAAAGCGTATTCCCATAGTTTTTCCCTAATTTCTTTATGTTTTTCTGATGTTTCTAATGAGTTGGCTATATCTAATGAAACTGGAAGTTCTAAATGACTGTCAGTAAACACTTCCTTTTTCTTCATAATCTTTTCTGTTTCTTCAAAAGCATAAACTTTACCTTTATTCATAACTAAAATCTTGTCAGCTAACAAAGCTTCATTGATATCGTGAGTAATCATGATGATGGTAAGTCCGTCTTTATGAAGAGTTTTTATATATGTAATCAATTCTTCACGTGAAAATGGATCAAGCATTGAAGTTGCTTCATCAAAGATTATAATATCAGATTGCATAGCTAAAATACCGGCAATAGCTACTCTTTGTTTTTGTCCTCCGGATAGATTAGCAGGTTCTTTATCTAAAAAATCAAGCATATTAACTTTTTTGGCGTAAAAATCAATTTTTTGAAGCATTTCCTCGCGAGGAATACATAAATTCTCCATACCAAAAGCGATATCGTCTCTAACCGTAACACCGACAAACTGATTGTCCGGGTTTTGAAAAACAATACCAATTTTTTTTCTTATCTCATATGCACTGTCTTCAGAAAGAATCTGACCATCAATAAATATTTCGCCTTCTTTTGGTTCGAGTAAACCTACTAATGTTTTGGCAAGGGTTGATTTTCCTGAACCGTTATGACCCAATACCGCTATCCATTCACCTTTTTCAATATTTATATTGACCGATTCTAAAACATTGGTTTTTTCATTGTATGAAAAGGTTAGGTCTTTAACTTCAATATAACTCATTGTACTCACCTTCCAAATAAATATTATATCAAAAAAAATAAAAAACTCCTAATTTATTAGCTGATTTTCTAAATCTCTTAAAGCGACTATTCCTAGAAGATGTTCATAATCCTTACCGGAATCGGTAACCAGTAGCAATAGCATTTCTCGACGTTGTTTTATGTCTTTGTTAAACATTTGGTATGCTTCATAGATGCTTTTGTTTTTATCAACGAACTCGTAGTATTTTCTTGGATGATTATTAAGGTCGATAGCTTCAATAATATCTTTGATCTGCATATCTCTAGTAATCGATTTTGCTTGATATAAACTGAAATAGTCATATAAAGATTTTTCAGTAAAAAGACCTTGTAGTTCATCTCCTTCAATCACGGGTAAGGTTGAAAATCCAGAGGATTTAAGTAGATTTACCGCATCTTTTATTTTGGTTTTCAAGCCAATGGTTTTTAAACTCTCATAACTCGTCATTATATCTTTTACTGTTAAAGGCTTAGTAATCTTTTGAACTATCGTTTCAAACTTCTTTATAAATTGATCACTAGGTATTAAAACATCATTATTATGTGAGATGATATTTCGCATTTGCGCAGCTTGCTTGATTATTTCAAAGTTCTCCATATCGTTAATTATCATGTTTTCTCTGCTTTTTTTAATTTGGTAAAGCTTCGTAATAAAGCCTGTATATGAGTAATCTCCCTTATTGTAGGTAATACGGAGATAGTTTTCCAAATCGTTGAAAAGGCTTAAAAAGTATTTTTCTTTTACCATTATTTATCTTCTCCTTTTTGTTTAGGAAATACTCCAATAAGTTTTCCATTCTCCGAAACTATGGCTTGGGTGCTGTTTTTGCAAAGCCCAATTTGATATTGCAAAAGAATGTCGACCGATTCAGAGAAGCCATCTACAGGTATGGTAAGGTCGTTAATGAACCTGTGAGTTTTTATTTCTAGTTTTGTCAGTGATTCAACTTCGTATTCGAATATCTCGCCACTTTTCAGTTTGGCGACAAGTTCATCATTTACATATATCTTCATTCTGACTCCAAAAAACATCATGCTTTTTACTCTTTGAAATCTTAGTTTCATAGAATTCACCTACCTTAAAAATATCACATTAATATAATAACACTTTAGAAAGAAAAAAAGATAGTATCATTAAAAATACTATCTTAAAACATTCTTAGATTTTATTGCCGATTGCAAACTTTAGGATTGCTTTACAAGCTAGTTCACCATCAACTGTGGCGTTTGCTTCAGCAAC
>JAVEQW010000007.1:0-31380 GCA_034007385.1 Candidatus Izemoplasmatales bacterium | reverse complement strand
AAAGAAAAAAAGATAGTATCATTAAAAATACTATCTTAAAACATTCTTAGATTTTATTGCCGATTGCAAACTTTAGGATTGCTTTACAAGCTAGTTCACCATCAACTGTGGCGTTTGCTTCAGCAACACCTAGATTACCGATTCTATTAATCACTTTCGCTTCAAGTTTGAGTACATCTCCAGGAATTACTTTCCTTTTAAATTTGCATTTATCAATACCGGCAAAGTAAGCAGTTCTACCTTTGAATTCTTCCATGGATAGAATCGTTACAGCTCCAGTTTGAGCCATAGCCTCAATAATTAAAACTCCAGGCATAATGTGCTCTCCTGGAAAATGACCTTCAAACACAGGGTCGCTCACTGACAAGTTTTTTATGGCGACAGCACTAACTCCAGGCTCTAACTCAATGATTCTGTCGATTAATAAAAACGGATGTCTATGAGGAATTATTTGTTGGATTTCATTGCTATTTAGAATCACTTTATACTTCCTCCTGATATTTCTTAATGACAACTGTTGCATTATGTCCGCCAAAGCCAAGACTGTTGCTGAGGGCGTAATTAACTTTTTTTGATAGACCTTTTCCCAAAGTATAATTTAAATCACATTCAGGATCTAAATCTTTAGTATTTATTGTCGGTGGAATAAAATCATCTCTTACAGCTAGGGTAGTTATTATCGCTTCCACAGCTCCTGTCGCTCCAAGAAGATGACCTGTCATCGATTTTGTGCTTGAAACGTTTAACTCATAAGCATGTTGTCCAAAAGCATTTTTGATAGCTAATGTTTCTACTTTATCATTTAATGGCGTTGATGTGCCATGAGCGTTAATGTAATCAACTTCATTAGGATTAACTTCTCCATCTTCTAAAGCAAACAACATAGCGTCTTTGGCTCCATTACCTTCTGGATCTGGTCCTGTTATATGAGTTGCATCACAAGTGGCAGCGTATCCAATCACTTCCGCATAGATTTTTGCATTGCGTTTTTTTGCATGTTCCAGTTCTTCAATAATTAAAGTTCCAGCTCCTTCTCCCATAACGAAGCCCCCGCGATTAACATCAAACGGTATACTTGCATTATTTACATCAGCCCCTCGATATAAAGCTTGCATTACACTAAAACCAAAAATACCAAAAGGAATTACACAACCCTCACTACCTCCGGTTATTGCTAGATCTAAATATCCGTCTCTAACCGCTCTAAAAGCTTCTCCTAAAGCATTAGTTGAACTTGCACAAGCTGTAACATGACTTATGGCAGGTCCTTTAATACCATATTTTATAGCTATATTGCCTGCAGCTAAGTTAATGATTGCGCTAGGAATGAAAAATGGGCTTAAACGATGATATCCTTTCTCCATAGCTCTTTCTTTTTGATCGTTAATGGTTTCTAAACCGCCAATGCCACTAGTGTAATAAACACCGGTTCTTTTGACGTTGATGTTACTGAAATCTAATCCAGAATCTTCTATTGCTTCCGATGTTGCATAAAGAGCTAGTTGAGTAAATCTGTCAGTTCTTCTTATTTCTTTACCCTCTAGCTTGTCTTCTAAATTTAAATCTTTTAACTCGGCTGCCAATTTAACTTCATCATTACTGGCATCATAATGAGTAATTGGAGCTATGCCGTTTTTACCTTTCTTTATACCTTCCCAAGTTGAAGCTACTGAATTACCGACCGGAGTTAAAGTTCCAAGTCCGGTAATAACTACTCTTCTTCGATTTTGCATCATACCATGCCTCCATTGACACTGATAGTTTGGCCAGTAATATAATCAGCTTTTGAACTAGCCAAGAATAAACATAAATCAGCCACATCTTTGGTTGAACCGAATCTTTTCAAAGGAATTTGCTTGAGGTAGGCATCTTGAATTTCACTTGAAAGTTCTTTAGTCATTTCCGTTTCAATAAATCCGGGTGCAACGGCATTGACAGTGATTCCTCTACTACCCATTTCTTTAGCTAAACTCTTTGTTAAACCAATAACACCTGCTTTTGAAGCAACATAGTTTGATTGTCCAGGATTACCAACCAAACCTACAACACTTGTGATGTTTATTACCTTTCCTTCTCTATTTTTTAGGAAATGACCGCTTAAATGTCTGCACATATTCCATGTACCTTTTAAGTTAACGTCGATTACACTGTCAAAATCTTCTTCTTTCATTCTTAAAATCATATTATCTTTCGTAATTCCTGAGTTATTAATTAAAACATCAATCTTACCAAAACTAGCAATAGCTTCTTCAACTAGCTTTTGAGATTCTTCAAAACTAGAAACATCAGCTTTAATAGCCAAAGCTTCCACTCCAAAAGCAATAAGCTCTTCCACCAATTTATTAGCTGATTCTTCAGACTTGTTATAGTTAATGACAACATTATAACCAGATTCAGCAAATGTCAAAGCAATTTGTCTGCCGATACCTCTAGAGCTACCAGTAACTAATACTGTTTTTCTATTTCCCATAAATATCCTCCCATACAGAAATGGTTTTTTGTAATGATTTCATGTCTTCTACATTACAAACTACTATTTCTGAATTTATTTTTTTTACCAAACTCGATAAAGTTTGTTTTGGTCCAATCTCAATAAAAAGTTCTACGCCACTATCAATCATTTCTTCAACCATCTGATAAAATCTCACGCTGTTGGAGATTTGCTTGGACATTACCTCTTTTATGCTAGATTCATATTTTTTGCCGGTTAAATTAACATAGAGTTCATGTTTTGGTTCTTGAATCTCTATATTAGTTAAAAACTTTGAAAAACCTTCTTCTGCACTAAACATCAATGGCGAATGAAAAGCTCCACTGGTCTCAAGCATTATCGCTCTCTTTGCGCCGCTATTAGTCGCTAAATTTTTTAATTCTTCTATTTCTTCTTGGCTGCCAGAAATTACAAACTGATTTGGCGAGTTATAGTTTGCTATAACAACATTTTTATATGGTTCGATAATTTCTTCTAACTTTTTTACATCCATACCGATAATAGCACACATTCTTCCGGGATTATTTATCTGGGCCTCTGCCATTAGTTTTGATCTAACTTTAACTACCTTAAGTCCGGTTTCAAAGTCAAAAACTTTATTATGAAGATATGCTCCATACTCACCTAAACTTAGTCCCATACTAAAGTTGGCGTTTATATTGGATAATTCCAGTACTTTTAAGATGGATTGATACATTACGAACATCGCTACTTGCGTATATTCGGTATTATTTAATAATTCTTCCGATTCAAAGAGAATCTTTCTTATCGGATAACTAGTTATTTCTTCAGCCTTAGCAAAAATGTCTTTAACAACATCATAATTATCATAAAATTCTTTACACATCCCTAAATACTGAGAACCTTGACCGCTGAACATAAAAGCGCTTTTCATTAAATAACACCCTTAGCTACTAAGCTGTTTTCAAATATATCTTCTAGAATCTCCTTGACCGGTCTTATAGCTTTTACTAGTCCCGCAGATTGACCAGCCATGAAACTACCATTATCCAAATCACCGTCAAAAACTGCTTTTCTTAGAGAACCTAAGGTTAGCTTCTCTAAATCTTCGAGTTTAGCATCGCCATATTTGGTTAAATCTAGATACTCTTTTGCCATTCTGTTTTTAAGGACTCTAACTGGGGCACCTGTTTGTCTTCCTGTAACAACAGTTTCAGTGTCTTTGGCCTTAACAACTTTTTCTTTATAGTTTTGATGAATAGGGCATTCTTCACTTGCTAAAAGGACAGTTCCTATTTGAACTCCTTTAGCTCCAAGAATAAATGCTGCATCCAAGCCTCTATGATCGGCAATTCCTCCAGCAGCAATAACTGGAATATTTACTGCGTCAGCCACTTGCGGAACTAAAACAAAGGTTGTTATTTCTCCGATGTGACCACCCGCCTCTGTACCTTCAACAATCAAAGCATCCGCTCCGGATCTTTCAAGTCTGATCGCAAAAGCTACGCTTGGTACCACTGGAATTACAATTATTCCGGCTTCTTTCCACTTTTTCATGTATACTCCTGGGCTCCCTGCACCAGTAGTAACCACTTTTATTCCTTCTTCTATAACTAAATCCGATAATGCATCCGCATAAGGACTCATAAGCATAATATTTACACCAAAAGGTTTATCTGTTAATGCTTTGGTTTTTCTGACTTCTTCTCTTACTCTATCCGTATCCCAACCGCCGCAACCGATTAAACCTAAACCACCAGCATTGCTGACAGCACTGGCTAAATGGTGATCGGCAATATTTGCCATACCACCTTGAATAATTGGATATTTTATATTTAATAAATCTCTTAAGTCCATAATATTTCTCCTTTAGTACTCAATTAGAGCTCCTGCCCAGGTTAATCCGCCACCAAAAGCCACAGTCAAAAACAAATCGTTTCTTTTGATCTTTTCACTTCTAATCGCTTCATCTATCGCTATCGCAACACTAGCAGCCGAAGTGTTTCCATACTTGTCTATGTTAATAAACATTTTGTCAAGGTCAATGCCTAAGTCTCTTGCGCTTTTGTCAATAATTCTTAAGTTAGCTTGATGGGCGACAATATAGTTCACTTCATCAATATGCAACTTGTTTCTCTCCAGTAATTTCTTGATTGTTTTTGGCATTATCCTAGTCGCAAATTTAAAGACTTCACTTCCGTTCATATGAATATGATCTTGAGAACTGATAGCATTCACATAAGGATCTTTGATATCAGGGTTTTTTGAAAACAACAAGAAATCACTATCACCTTTTGAAGACGCCAAAATATCCTTGATTTTATTGGTCTTACTGTTTCCAATTATCATAGCTCCAGCTCCATCGCCAAATAAAACGCAAGTATTTCTATCTCGCCAATCAGTTAGGCGACTCAAAACCTCCGCTCCAACAATTAAGGCATAATTAAACGATCCACTTTTTATCATTTTATCCGCTATTTGCATCGCGAATATAAAACCACTACAAGCAGCATTGATGTCGAAAGCCATTACGTTATCCAATCCAAGTCTTGACTGCAACAGATTGCTGACTCCAGGAAAAGCATAGTCCGAGGTTACTGTCGCTACGATAATCAAATCGATTTTTTCTTTATCTATATTTGAACTTTCTATCGCTCTTAAGGCTGCTTTTTCAGCTAGATCAAGAGTTGATTGATCAGTTACTATTCTTCTTTCTTTGATTCCCGTTCTAGATACAATCCATTCGTCGCTTGTATCAACGAATTTTGTCATTTCTTCATTGGTAATTATTTTATCTGGAACATAGCTTCCTGTTCCGTAAATTTTTGTATATCTCATTTCTGTACCTCTTTTAAATTGTCATAGTTGAATCTCTGCAAGAAACCAAAATTCCTTACCTTTGCATTTCTTTGATATTGCAGTTCCATTCTTGCGATACCGCTTAAATGATAATAAGTGTCCATAATGCATTTCTTCGTTTTTTCGAAAGTATGACTTGGATTAAAATGAGCTCCACCGAATGGTTCCTCTATTATCTCATCTATTACATCAAATTCCTTTAGATCAGCTGCAGTAATTTTCATTTGTTCAGCTGCTAGAGGCGCTTTTGAAGCGTCTTTCCAAACAATACTGGCATAACCTTCTGGACTTAGGATTGAATATATTGCATTTTCAAGCATCAATACTTCGTTAGCGAAACCCAAAGCTAAAGCTCCACCGCTTCCGCCTTCACCGATGACAACTGCAATTACAGGAACTGTAAGTCTACTCATTTCTTTAAGATTTTCTGCAATCGCAAAACCCTGTCCTCTTTCTTCTGCACCAATACCAGGATAAGCTCCAGGCGTATCAATCAAAGTCAAAATCGGACGATTAAATTTTTCAGCTTGTTTCATTAATCTCAAAGCCTTGCGATAACCTTCAGGATGTGGCATACCAAAATTTCTCTGGATGTTTTCTTCTACTGTATTGCCTTTTTGTTGCCCAATAATTGTAAAAACTATCCCGTCAATTGTGCCAATACCTCCAACTATACTTAAATCATCTCCATATAATCGATCGCCATGAAATTCGATAAAATCATTTGCCAAATAATTTATAAAATCCCTAGATTTTGGTCTTTTAGGATGTCTAGCCAATAAAACCCTATCCCATGAAGAGAGTTTTGTCATCTCATTTTTTTTGAAGTTTTCAACTTCTTCTACAAGTTTAGAGATTGATTTTGAATCACCTAAGTCGTTAATGTTTTTTTCTAAAGCTTGAAGTCTTCTTTCTTTATCTAAGATATTCATTAAATTGACCTCCTATGCATATGAAGGATTTGATGTAATGTCTTTTTTAAATCTTTTCGGTTTACCACTTGATCTATAAACCCTTTTTCCATCAAAAATTCAGCTCTCTGAAATCCTTCAGGAAGTTTTTGATTAATGGTTTGCTCGATTACTCTGGGACCTGCAAAACCGATGAGTGCATTCGGTTCTGACAAAATAATGTCACCCAAAGATGCGAAACTTGCAGTTACACCACCGGTTGTTGGGTCTGTCAAGACGCTAATATACAGATATCCTAAAGCACTATGCTTAGCCACGGCAGAAGATGTCTTAGCCATTTGCATGAGCGAGAATATTCCTTCTTGCATCCTAGCACCACCAGAAGCAGTAAAGATAATTACTGGCAATTTTTTGTAAATTGCATATTCAAATGTTTTAGCAACCTTTTCGCCAACAACACTTCCCATGCTTCCCATCATAAAATGGCTGTCCATAACGCCAATAATGCATGGTTCCCCATAAATCTGCCCGAATCCATAAATATAAGCCTCATCTAGTGAGGTTTCTTTTTTATATTTATTGATTTTTGCTTCGTACCCGTCTATATAAAGGGGATTTAATGTTATATAACCAATTCCTTTTTCCACAAAAGAATCTTCATCCAAAATATATTTGATTCTATCGATTGCGCGCATTCTAAAATGATATCCGCAGTTTTTACAGATATAATCATTTTCAATATTAAGTTTCATATTTGTCAGTTTCCCGCATTTAGGACATTTATCATATAATCCTTCAGGAATATCTAAGTCCAGTTCTCTGGAAATTCTGTGTTCTTCATTGATCAAACGGATATTTTGTTTTAACTTTTTACGTTTGATTATAGTTTCACCAATTTTATTCATTGTCATCGTACTCCAATAATCTTTCTAGTTTTAAATTGATGAAAGATGTATCAAAATTACCCTTTATATAGTCTGGATTGTTCATAATCATGTACAGAAAATTTTGATTTGTTTCAATACCTTGAATAACTAGTTCTTCTAAAGCTGCACGCATTTTCTTAACTGCTTCTTCGCGATTTTCCCCATGAACAATCAACTTACCAACCATTGAATCATAAAATGGTTGAACTGTATAATCGGAGAATAACAAAGAATCAAAACGCACTCCATTGCCTGAAGGTATATGTAAAAGTTTAACTTTGCCTGGACTTGGTCTGAATCCATGTTTAGGACTCTCAGCATTTATTCTACATTCAATACTATAACCATTAATTGAAACTTCATCCTGAGAAAAAGCGATTTTTTCTCCAGCAGCAATTTTAATTTGTTCTTTAACGATATCCTTCCCTGTAATCATTTCCGTTATTGGATGTTCAACCTGAATTCTTGTATTCATTTCGATGAAATAAAAATCATTGCCCGATACCAAAAACTCAATTGTACCAGCATTCTCATAGTTAATTGCTCGACATGCTTTAATAGTGGCTTCAATCATTTTATCTCTAAGTTCGCTATCTATTAATCCTGGAGCTTCCTCAACTACCTTTTGGTTTCTTCTTTGAATCGAGCAATCTCTTTGATAAAGATGGATGATATTGTTATATTTATCACATAGAACTTGAAACTCTATATGTCTCGGATTTGCTACATATTTTTCCAAATATAATGTTCCATCCCCAAAAGCACTTATTGCTTCTGCTTTAGCCGTATTGAAAGCATTTTTCAAACTCTCTTCATCATTAGCAATTCGCATTCCTCTACCGCCGCCACCAGCACTAGCCTTCACTAAAACAGGGTATCCGATACTTCTTGCTAGTTTCAACGCTTCTTCAATATTTTCTATTTCTCCTTCGCTTCCAGGAACTACAGGAACATCGATTTCAATCATTTTGTGTCTAGCCCAAGATTTATTACCCATGGCTTTTATATGCTCGCTTTTTGGACCGATAAAAGTAATTCCACAGTCTTCGCATAGTGCTGCGAATTCTGCATTTTCACTTAAAAAGCCAAAGCCGGGATGGATGGCTTCAGCACCTGTGTTTATAGCTGCGGAAATTATATTTTCCATATTCAAATAAGAGTCTTGGCTTTTAGCTCCGCCAATGCAAACAGCTTCGTCAGCCAACTGAACGTGCAAACTATCTTTATCAACCGTAGAGTAAACCGCTACGGTTTCAATCCCCATATACATGCAAGTCCTTATTATTCTTACCGCAATCTCACCACGATTGGCGACTAAAATCTTATGAAACATTCTTTATTCTTCAATCTCCATTATCTTTTGGGCAAATTCTACTGATTGACCGTCTAATACATGAATTTTCCTAATTATGCCACTTATTGGGGATTTAATTTCATTCATTACTTTCATTGCTTCAACAATGAAGAGAACCTCGCCTTTTTCAACTCTTTGATTTAATTTGACAAAAGGAGCTGCATCAGGTGATGAAGCTTCATAATATGTTCCTACAAGTGGAGATTCTAAAACAAAATAATCATTTTTTGTTTCTTGAACTAAAGGTTCGTTATAAGTTTCGACAACTCTTACATGATCATTACTCTGACCTAGATTTTTTTCTAGTTTTATATTTAAATCTTTTTCGGTAATTTCCAATTTTGATAAAGACGATTTTTCAAATTCTCTGATTACTCGTCTTAATATACGCATATCCATAATTTTTCTCCCTACCTATAAGTAATATAGTAACTAAAAAAGTCCCATATTACTTGCTGGTATTTTCAACTATAAATTGCCAAATTTCTCCCACAGTTTTAAATCTTTGAGCATCCTCATCACTAACTTCAACTTTAAACATATCTTCTATTGACATAACCAATTCAGCCGCGTCTAAAGAATCTGCACCTAAATCAGCGACCAAATCCGCTTCCATTGTAATTCTTTCTGTATCTATTCCTAATGATTCCGATATTAAGTTTTGTAAATGTTCAAATTTCATAAATTTATCCTCCATATTTTAAAATCTACATAATTTTAACACCAAATTAATATCTTGTCAATTTGTTTTGATATTCAAAATATTTGAATATTAAAACATATGTTGGTCTTTGTTTTCTGTTGAACAGAAATAAATATTTATTAATTGTTTTATTATTAAACATCGATTTATGTTTGGACATCTATTTTTGAAGTTAAAACAAAAAAGCACATCTGCTATTACCACATCTGTGCTTTTAATTAATATTTCTAGCTTTAGCGTTAATATTTACTCACTATACAAGTGACGAAAATCGATTTCGTTAGAGCGAATATTAATATTGTTATTTTCATTTTTAATCACAATGTCTCCATTTGGTAAAACGCTCTCAATTTTATAATTCTCACCCTTATAGACTAAGTCTTTTCCAATTATCAGAGATTTTTGGATATACTCATTATATGCCGAAAGCATATCGTCAATTCTATTGTATATCTGTATAAATTCATTAAGAAATTCCTCGATTTCATATTCCTGTTCTTTCAAAATCGCTAAAGATGTCGCTTTGTTATTTAGATTATGAAAGTCTTTTTGATTAATATTTATACCGATTCCTACTATAGTTTCTTCGACATTTTTAAGTCCTTTTGTTTCAATTAAGATACCAGCTATTTTTTTATTACTTGCCAAAATATCGTTAGGATATTTTATCATTGCTTTAACATCATATTTTTCTAATAATTCCACAATCGAAATAGATACTCTTATGGTTTCATGGAAGATATCTTCTCTGTTAAAAACTTGTTTTTTTATAAATGAAAAATAAAGATTTCCTTTAGGACTTACCCATATATTTTCTCTTCTGCCTCTACCCTTTGTCTGTTCAAAAGCTAGACAAAGCGTTCCGTCTTCAAGTTTATTATGAAGTTGGTTTAGATAATCGCTTGTACTATCCAAGCTTTCAAATTTGATTATTTTTTTACCTATCATAGATAAATCCCTCACTATCATTAATAATTATATCATAAAAATAAAAAACCTAGAATCTTATCAATTCTAGGTTTTGCAGTTTATTATACTAATTCAATAATAGCCATTGGACATGCATCGCCTTGACGAGGTCCAATTTTATAGATACGTGTATATCCACCATTGCGATCTTGATACTTTGGCCCTAACTCTTTTAGAAGTTTTACCAATGCATATTGATCATCAATTTTAAGTTCTCTAACAGTTTTTTCGGCAATTCTCGCTGAATTTAAGTCACCCTTTTTAGCAAGAGTAATCAATTTTTCTACTGTTCTTCTAATTTCTTTAGCTTTAACAACAGAAGTTTCGATTTTCCCATGCATAATAAGTTGTGTAGCCAAATCACGAATTAGTGCTTTACGATTAGCGCTATTACGATTAAGTTTTGTGTATCCTCTACTCATGATTTCCTCCTATCGATTAGTGTTTAGCTAAGCTTAAATTCATTTCTTCAAGCTTTTGCTTAACTTCTTTCAATGATTTTTTACCAAGATTTCTAACTCTCATCATGTCTTCTTCACTCTTTTCAATCAATTCACCTAAAGTGTTGATTCCCGCTCTTTTTAAGCAGTTATAAGAACGAACTGAAAGGTCTAAATCTTCAATTGGTTTTTCTAAGTTTCTATTAGTTTCTTCAGTTTTTCTTTCCACCATATAATCTTCTTCAACTTTAGCTTCAGATAGATCAATAATTGTTTGTAAGTGGTCGATTAACATTTTTGAAGCTGTACCAATAGCATCTTTAGGGTTGATTGAACGGTTAGTCCATACTTCTAGGATTAGTTTGTCATAATCGCCAGAATCATCAACTCTAGTCTTTTCAACTGTGTAATTAGCTCTTGTAATTGGTGTAAAGATACTATCAATTGCGATGTCATTTACGTCATCAGTATACTCTGAATTTTGCTTGGCGCTGACATAGCCATTCCCACGTCTAGCCTTCATATGCATTCTCAAAGTTCCTTTGTTGACATGGCAAATGTAGTGATTAGGATTCATTATTTCTACTTCTTCATCACAAACGATATCTGAAGCAAAGACATCTCTTGGTCCTTCTACAGATATTTCTAAATGTTTTTCAACATTTGACTCTTCATTGTCAATTGATAATATAACACCTTTAAGGTTTAAGATGATTGTTGTAACATCCTCAACTACACCTTCAACCGGTGTGAATTCATGTACTACGTTTTCAATGTTGACATTGACAATTGCTGCACCAGGTAATGAAGACAATAAAACTCGTCTCAAAGAATTACCTAGAGTGATACCGTACCCTCTTTCAAGAGGTGAAATCACGAATTTACCATAATTATCTTGGATTTCTACAGTTTCTGTCTTAGGTTTTTCGAATTTCAAGTCCTTCATAAATTACCTCCTACCCACGTGGTCGTTTTGGTGGACGACATCCGTTATGTGGAACTGGTGTAACATCTTTAATAGCTGTGATCTCTAGTCCTGCAACTTGTAAACTTCTGATAGCTGCTTCTCTACCTGGTCCTGGTCCTTTAACTTCTACTTCAACTTTAACAACACCGTTATCCATAGCGGCTTTAGCAGCAGCTTCTGATGCTAAACCAGCAGCAAATGGTGTTGATTTACGGCTACCTTTATAACCGATAGCTCCTGAAGAACTCCATGAAATAGCGTTTCCTTTAGGATCGGTAATTGTGATAATTGTATTATTGAAAGTCGAATGAATATGTGCGATCCCTAACGGAATGTTCTTTTTCACACGACGTTTAGTTCTTACATTACGTGCCATTTAATTCATTTCTCCCTTCTTATTTCTTCTTATTAGCTACAGTTTTTCTAGGACCCTTACGAGTTCTAGCGTTGTTACGTGTGTTTTGACCGCGTACAGGTAAACCTTTACGATGTCTTAAACCACGGTAACTTCCGATTTCTTGAAGACGTTTGATGTTCATTGCAACTTCACGTCTTAAGTCACCTTCTACTGTATACTTTTGAACTTCTTGACGAATTTTTACTACTTCTTCATCTGTTAAGTCTTTAACTCTTGTATCTTCTGAGATACCACAAGCTTTAAGAATTTCTTCAGCTCTAGTTCTTCCGATTCCATATACATAAGTTAAAGAGATAACAACTCTTTTTTCTCTAGGAATATCTACTCCTGCGATACGTGCCATAGTTACCTCCTATTATCCTTGTCTTTGTTTATGTTTTGGATTATCACAAATGACAAGAACCTTGCCATTACGTTTGATAATTTTACATTTATCACAGATTTTTTTTACAGATGGTCTTACTTTCATACCATTACCTCCTTAAAATCTTTCCTTAATATATTTTTACTTCATACGATATGTTATTCTTCCACGTGTTAGGTCATAAGTCGATAGTTCAACTTTTACTTTATCACCTGGTAAAATGCGTATGTAATTCATGCGGATTTTACCAGAAACGTGTCCGATTATGCGGTGTCCGATTTCTAGCTCAATTACAAATTGTGCGTTGGGCAAAACTTCTATAACAGTTCCCGTCATTTCTATGACATCATCTTTTTTTGCCAAATAAATCACTCCCCTTTTTGTGTTAGGATACAATATCCGTCTTCGGTGATCAAAATCGAATGCTCGAAGTGAGCTGATAGTGATCTGTCTCTCGTTATCGTTGTCCAGCCGTCAGATAAGACTCTGACTTCCTTGTTGCCTAAATTAATCATCGGTTCGATTGCTAAAGTCATACCTGGCTTTAGTATCAACCCCCGATGCGGCAACCCATAATTTGGTATTTGCGGATCTTCGTGTAGGGCCCTGCCTAATCCATGTCCAACAAATTCTCTCACGACGCTAAACCCTAAAGATTCAGCATGTTTTTGGATTGCATGGGATATATCAGATAGTCTGTTGTTAGGTTTAGCAAATTCTAATCCTTTAAACAGACTCTCTTCAGTACCCTTCAACAATCTTTTTGCATCTTCAGATATTTCCCCGCATGCATATGTCCATGCGCTGTCGCCATGATATCCTTTATACTGCGCGCCTATATCTACAGAAACAATGTCTCCATTTTTTAATAGTCTTGCAGGACTTGGAATACCATGAACAACTTCTTCATTAATCGATATGCATGCAGATGCGGGGAAACCATTATAGTTTTTAAATGAGGGAATTGCTCCGTTATTAACAATAACGCTCTCAACCAAATCATCAATTTGCTTTGTTGAAATCCCGGGTTTAATAAAGCCTTTAACTGCTTCATGAGCTAAAGCAACTATTCTTCCCGCTTCTTTCATCAATTCTATTTCACGATTCGATTTAATTGTTACCATTATTTCTCACCTAATTTACTTATGATATCATGAAAAACCTTGTTTGTTGATTGTTCGCCATCGATTACTACTAAAAGATGTTTTTCATCATAGTAATCCAAAAGCGGTTTGGTTTTTTCATTATAAATTGCTAAACGGTTCATTACAGATTCTTCTAAATCATCAGGTCTTTGAATTAATTCATGTCCGCAATGGTCACAAATTCCTTCTATTTTCGTCGGATGAAAATCAGTATGGTAAGTATGTCCGCAATTAGGACAAACTCTCCGTCCTGCCATTCGACGCAGAAGGACATCGTCCTTCACATCGACATTGATTACAGACGTCAAACCAATATTTAACCTACATAACATTTCGTCCAAAGCTTCTGCTTGGGCTCTTGTTCTAGGGTATCCATCCAGCATGAAACCGTTAGGATAATCTTTATTATTAAGAATATCCCAGACGATATCATTCGTCATCTTATCAGGAACCAAATTACCTTGATCAAGATATTTTTTTGCCTCAATACCAATTTCTGAACCCTTCTTGATTTCATCGCGGTAAATATTGCCAGTAGAGATGTGTTCTAATTGGTAATGCTTCAATAATTTCTTTGATTGGGTACCTTTTCCAGCTCCTGGTTTACCCATAATTAATAGATTAATCATAACTGACTATCTCATAAATCCAGCGTATGCTTTTTCTTGAGTGTCTGTTTCGATTTGTTTAGCTGTTTCTAGAGCCACCCCAACGATGATTAATAGTGATGTTCCACCGATTTGTGCGTAAGTATGTCCTAAAATCATTGATGTTATGATTGGTAAACTTGCTATTACTACTAAGTAGATAGCTCCAATAACTGTAACTCTAAATAATACTTTTGTAATATAACTTTCAGTTTCAAATCCTGGTCTAACACCTGGTATATAAGCATTTTGTTTATTTAAGTTTTCTGCTATTTGTTCTGGTTTTACCAAGATGAACGAATAGAAGAATGTGAAAATAAAGATTAATACGATATATAAAACGAAACCGATTGGTTGATTATATGAAAATATTTGATTTATCCAGTTGCTTGCACCAGCACCAATATTGATATATTGGAAAATAGTACTAGGTAAAGACAAGATGATTGATGCAAAGATTACCGGAATAACTGATGCTGTATTAAGTTTAATCGGAATATTAGATTCTGATTTACCTTTAAATTTAGCACTTCCTGGTCTATTAGCGTATTGAATTGGTATTTTTCTAACTGCTACTTGCATGTAAGTGATACCTACTAAAACGACAATAAACATAAGAATGCTGACACCGAATAAAACATAACCTGCGAACGAACCTTGAGCGGCAAAGACGTTAGTGCCTAATGCGCCATTTGGATCAGCAATATAATATTGCATCAATGAAGCAATTGTTCCTGGGAAAGAAATAATAATCCCGGCAACGATTAACATTGATGAACCATTACCGATACCTCTTAAAGTAATTTGATCAGCTAACCAAATCATAAAAGCTGTACCAGCTGTTAAGATTACAGCAATATAGAAATATACTAAGAACCAAAGACCTTGGTTAGGTCCAACCCAAGAAGTTACACTTCCAAGGAATAATTGGTCTTGTGAGTTATGAAAAGCGAATGTCATTGCCAAAGCTTGAATAAAAGCTAAAGCAATTGCTAAATATCTTGTTAATCTTGAAATCTTTTGTCTTCCAACTTCACCTTCTTCGCCCCACTCTTTTAACACTGGAATGATATCCATTTGTAAAAGTTGAACGATGATTGATGCGGTGATGTATGGGCTAATACCTAAAGCTACAATTGAGTAATTTCTCAAAGCATCCCCAGAAATTGAGTTAACGATACCTAAGAAACCTGAATTATCGAATAAACTAGATAAACTAGATGCATCGATTAAAGGCATTGTAACATAGGTTAATAGTTTGAAAACTAAGAAAGCTAATAATGTGAAACCAATTTTTTTCAAGATCTCCTTATTTTTGAAAATCTTTTTTAAAGTTTCCATTATATCACCTCAACCGTGCCACCTGCATCTTCAATAGCTTTTTTTGCAGAAGCTGAAAATTTATGTGCTTTGACAGTAAGTTTAACTTCTAGTGTGCCAGTACCTAAAATTTTGACCCCGCTTAATTCTTTTCTAATTACTCTGTCATTTAATAAAACTTCTGGAGTAACGATTGTGCCTTCTTCATAGTTGTTAAGGTCATTTAGGTTAACGATAGCGAATTCCTTTCTGAAAGGATTGGTGAACCCTTTTTTAGGAAGGCGTTTAAATAGTGGTGTTTGTCCACCTTCAAATCCAAGTCTTACTCCACCACCGGTACGAGAGTTTTGTCCTTTTTGTCCACGTCCACTGGTCTTACCAGTACCACTGCTAGTTCCGCGACCTACTCTTTTCTTGTAATGAGTTGCTCCTGAATTAGGTTTTAATTCATGTAATGTCATATTTTGCACCTCCTACTTCTTAACTTCTTCGACTTTAACTAAATGACTAACAGTATTCACCATACCCTTGATCATATCGCTTTCTTCAACAACAACTGAAGAATTTCTTTTAGTAAGTCCTAAAGCTTTAACTGTTTTTACTTGATTAGGCTTTTTGCCCATTAAACCTCTTACTAAGGTAATTTTAATTTGTGCCATTATCCAAGTACCTCCTCAGGGTTGATTCCTCTCATTGCCGCTACAGATTCAACTGTTCTTAGTTCTTTCAAACCTTCAACAGTAGCTCTAACGATATTGATTGGTGAATTTGATCCTAAAGATTTACTTAGTACGTCTTCAATACCTGCTAACTCTAATACCGCACGAACTGGACCACCGGCGATAACACCAGTACCTTCTGATGCTGGGCGTAAAAATACTTTTCCAGCGCCATACTTACCAGTTACAGTATGAGGGATAGTTGTTCCGTTCATTGGTACAGTGATTAAGTTTTTCTTTGCATCTTCAATAGCTTTCTTGATTGCATCTGGAACTTCGCTTGCTTTACCAGTTCCGAATCCAACTTTACCTTTTCTATCGCCGATAACAACTAAAGCTGAAAAGCTAAAACGTCTACCACCTTTAACAACTTTTGTAACACGACCAATATTTACAACTCTTTCTTCGTAGAGTTTTGGTTCTTTTTTAGGTGAACGAGGTTTTCTTCCTCTTTTATTACGAACATTATCTTCCATATTAGATTACCTCCTTCATTAGAATTCCAGCCCAGCTTCTCTAGCAGCTTCGGCTAATGCTTTCACTCTACCGTGATATAAATAACCACCGCGATCGAAAACAACTAATTTAACATTTTTTGCAATTGCTCTTTCAGCAACTAATTGTCCTACTTTTGTTGCGCCTTCGATATTAGATCCGTTAATACCTTCGATTTCTCTTGAGTTTGCTTGTGCTAATGTAATTTGGTTTACGTCATCAATAATTTGAGCGTAAATTTGTTTGTTAGAACGAAAAACATTTAAACGTGGTCTTTCAGGAGTTCCTTTAATTTGGAATCTCATGCGACGATGTCTTTTTTGTCTTTGAGCGTTTTTATCTACTGATTTAAACATATTATCACCTACAAGCTAATTACTTAGCTGTTTTTCCTTCCTTGCGACGTACATGTTCATCTCTATATCTAATACCTTTACCAAGATATGGTTCAGGTTGACGAACTTTACGAATGTTTGCCGCAAATTCTCCTACCATTTGTTTATTAGCACCTTTTACATGAACTTCTGTATTCTTAGGGATGTCGATTGTTAAACCTTCAGGTATTTCCATTTCAACTGGATTTGAATAACCAACGTTTAACACTAATGTTTTCGGATCTTTTAATTGCGCACGATATCCTACACCTTTGATATCAAGGATTTTTGTATATCCTTCACTTACACCAATAACCATATTATTCAATAACGCTCTTGTAGTCCCATGAAGGGCTTTAATGCGTAGTGAATCATTTGGTCGGGTTACAGAAATTTCGTCATTTTCCACTTTAATTCCAATATTCTTATTGAAAGTAAAGCTAAGTTCTCCTAGTGGTCCTTTAACGATAACATTATTGTTAGCGTCGATATTAAGGCTTACACCAGCAGGAACTTTTATCGATTGATTACCAATTCGACTCATAGTTTTCTTGCACCTCTCTCATTATAATTAATTACCATACGTATGCTATTACTTCGCCACCAATTTTATTTTTTCTAGCGTCTCTGTCAGTCATAAGACCTTTAGACGTAGAAATGATAGCTATTCCTAGTCCGTTAAGAACTTTAGGAAGATCATCTGTTTTAGCATACACACGTAATCCAGGTTTGGAAATTTTCTTCAAACCTCTAACAACTCTTTCATCATTTGCTAAATATTTTAAACTTATTCTTAAAGTACCTTGTACTCCATCATCGATGCGCTCAAAATCAGTAATGTACCCTTCTTGCTTTAAAACATTAAGGATTTCCATTTTTAATTTTGATGCTGGTACATCAACGGTTTTATGTTTCATTTGATTTGCGTTGCGAATTCTTGTTAACATATCCGCAATTGGATCTGTCATGACCATATTAATAATGCCTCCTTCCTTGATTATAGGAACTTACTCTTCTCATAATTTATTACCAACTTGCTTTTTTAACGCCAGGGATTTGACCCTTATACGCTAATTCTCTAAAACAAACACGACATAGTTTGAATTTACGATATACAGAATGAGGACGTCCACAACGTTCGCATCTTGTATAGTTTCTTACTGGGAATTTTGATCCGCGTTTTGTACTAACGATTTTAGATGTTTTTGCCATATGTGCTTCCTCCTTATTTTCTGAAAGGCATTCCGAATAATTTTAATAATTCGAAAGCTTCCTGATCTGTATTTGCCGTAGTTACGAACACGATGTCCATACCACGAATTTTGCTAACTTTATCGTAATTTATTTCTGGGAAGATCAATTGTTCTTTTATACCTAAAGTATAGTTACCTCTACCGTCAAATCCTTTTGGATTAACTCCTCTAAAGTCTCTAACTCTTGGTAAAGCGATTGTAACTAACTTGTCAAGGAAATCATACATTCTGTCTCCACGTAAAGTTACTTTACAGCCGATTGGCATGCCTTCACGTAATTTAAATGTTGCAATTGATTTTTTTGCTCTTGTTACAAGTGGCTTTTGACCAGTGATTAATGTTAATTCATTAACAGCATCATCTAATACTTTTGGATTCGCAACAGCGTCTCCAGCACCAATGTTAATTACTATCTTGCTGATTTTAGGGCTCTCCATGATGGAAGAATAATTGAATTTTTCCATTAGAGCTGGTGTGATTTCGTTACGATATTTTTCGAGTAATCTATTCATATTTTTCTCCCTTCATTTAGTCTAAAACTTTGCCAGATTTTTTTGCATATCTAACTTTTTTAGTAACTTCTTGTTTTTTAACAGTTTCAGTAACTGTCTTGTATCCGATTTTTGTCGGTTTCTTTTCTTTTGGATCTAATAACATAACGTTTGAAGCGTGGATTGGTTTTTCAATCTCAACGATTCCTCCGTCAGGATTAGTTTGAGAAGGTTTTAGATGTTTCTTGATTTTTGCTAAGCCTTCACCTTCTAGAACAACTCTATCAGTTTTTGTTAAAACTTTTATAATTGTTCCTTGTTTACCTTTATCTGCGCCAGAGATTATAACGACTTTATCGCCTTTTTTTAATTTCATGTTTCAATTCCTCCTTATAATACTTCTGGAGCTAGAGAAACTATTTTTGTAAACTCTGCGTCTCTTAACTCTCTTGCAACAGGCCCAAAGATACGAGTTCCTTTTGGAGACTTGTCATCTTTAATAATAACTGCTGCATTGTCATCAAATTTGATGTATGAACCATCTGCACGACGGATTTCTTTCTTTGTTCTCACTATTACCGCTTTAACTACGTCACCTTTTTTAACCATTCCACCTGGAGTGGCAGCTTTTACAGTAGCTACGATGATATCGCCAACACTTGCGTATTTACGACTTGTCCCACCTAAAACCTTGATTGTTAATATTTCACGAGCACCTGAGTTATCCGCGATTTTAAGTCTTGATTCTTGTTGTATCATAATAATACCTCCAATATCCTAAACTTCTTCGTGTTTTTCCACGATCTCAATTAAACGGAAACGTTTAGTTGCTGATAGTGGACGGCACTCTGTAATTCTAACAATGTCACCAGTTTTAGCTTCGTTCTTTTCATCATGAGCTCTGAATTTTTTAGAAGAAATTACTCTTTTTCCATATAATGGATGTTTTTTATAAGTAGTTACTAAAACTGTAATTGTTTTGTCGTTTTTGTCAGATACAACAGTTCCGGTAAAAACTTTACGATTAGTTTTTAATTCCATATTCATTTCCTCCTTATTTGCTTTCTCTCTCAGTAAGAACAGTTTTCATACGAGCAATAGTTTTTTTAATAGTTGAGACGCGTGCAGTATTTTCTAATTGACCAGTTGCTTGTTTGAAGCGTAGGTCGAATAATTCTTTCTTTAGATTTTCTATTTCATTTAAAATGGTTGCGGTGTCCATTTCGCGAATTTCTTTAGCGTAAATCATAGAGAATCACCACTTTCTTTCTTAACGAACTTTGTCTTGATAGGTAGTTTGTGAGCAGCTAATCTCAAAGCTTCTTTTGCAACATCTTCTGGCACTCCAGCAACTTCGAACATTACCATACCTTCTTTAACTACTGCTACCCATTCTTCAGGCGAACCTTTACCAGATCCCATACGGACTTCTAAAGGTTTTTTAGTTTTTGCTAAATGAGGGAAAACTTTAATCCATACTTTCCCAGCACGTTTCATAAAACGTGTCATTGCAATACGGCTAGCTTCGATTTGACGGGCTGTAATCCAAGCACCCTCTAAAGCTTTTAAACCGTATTCTCCAAAAGAGATTTCTGCGTTCCCTTTTGTTGGCCCTTCATAGCTAACGCGATGAGGACGACGATATTTAGTTCTCTTAGGCATTAACATATTACTTAGCCTCCTTCTTCTTAGAAGGTAATACTTCCCCTTTATAAATCCATACTTTAACGCCTAGTTTACCGTATGTTGTATTAGCTTCAGCTAATGCATAATCGATATCAGCTCTTAAAGTATGCAAAGGAACGTTTCCTTCACTGTATCCTTCACTACGTGCCATTTCAGCACCACCAAGACGGCCTGAGATTAAGGTTTTGCAACCTTTAGCTCCAGCTTTTAAAGCTCTTTGAATAGCAACTTTTTGTACTCTTCTGAAAGAAGCTCTATTTTCTAATTGGTAAGCGATGTTTTCTGCAACTAATCTTGCATCTTTTTCTGGACGTTTGATTTCAACAACATTTAAAAATACTTGTTTGTCAGTTAATTTTTCTAATTTTTCAACAACTGCTTTTTTAGTTTCAGCATTTCTACCGATAACCATACCTGGTTTAGCAGTGTTAACAGTTATGATAACTCGTTTTTTACTTCTTTCAATCTCAATCTTAGAAACACTTGCATTCTTATATAGATCGTAAAGTAAGTCACGAATTTTAATATCTTCATGTAAAAGATCCGCTACTTCGTTTTTATCAGCATACCATCTTGATTCCCAATCAAGGATGATACCTATACGTTGTCCAACTGGATTAACTTTTTGTCCCATAAAATTCCTCTTACTCCCTTTCTGCCACTGTGATGTAAATGTGGCTAGTTCTTTTTAATATTGCAAATGCTCTACCTTGTGAATGAGGTTGCATTCTTTTTAAAGTTTTACCTTCTCCAACATAAATTTCTTTTACGAATAATTTAGCTTGGTCTAATTGATAATTATGTTCAGCATTGGCAACAGCAGATTTTAAGACTTTTTCAACTGCTTTTGATGCGCCTCTTGGAGTATTTCTTAAAGTTGCGTATGCATCACCAACGTTTTTGCCTCTAATTAAATCAATTACTAACTTTACTTTACGAGGAGAGATTCTTACAGTTTTAGCAACAGCTTTTGCTTCCATGATTATTTACCTCCCCTTGTAGCTTTTTTATCTACGTGACCGCGATAAGTTCTAGTTGGAGCGAACTCACCTAACTTATGACCAACCATATCTTCAGTAATGTATACAGGAACATGTTCCTTACCATTATGAACACCGATTGTTAAGCCAACAAAGTTAGGGAAAACTGTAGAACGTCTCGACCATGTTTGAATAACTTTCTTAGAATTTGTTTCGATTGCTTTTTCTACTTTCTTCATTAAGTGATCATCACAAAATGGGCCTTTTTTAATTGAACGTGACATTTAGAGTTCCTCCTTCCTATTTATTTCTGCGTCTAACAATTAATTTACTGCTAGCCTTATTTTTATTTCTTGTAATCTTACCAAGAGCAATTTTACCCCAAGGTGTAAGTGGCGCTTTATGACCGATAGGTTGTTTACCTTCACCACCACCATGAGGGTGATCTACTGGGTTCATAACAGAACCACGTACTGTAGGTTTTACTCCCATGTGTCTTTTTCTTCCGGCTTTACCGATGCTTACCAATGAGTAGAATTCGTTTCCTACTTCACCGATTGTCGCACGGCATTTACCTAAGATTCTTCTAACTTCACCAGATTTTAATCTGATTAATACATATTTTTCTTCTCTACCAAGAATTTGCGCAGATGTTCCGGCAGCTCTGATTAATTGACCGCCTTTTCCAGGATAAAGTTCGATATTATGAATGAATGTACCAACAGGAATTTCCATAATTTCTTTTGCATTACCGATAACGATATCTGCATCTTTACCTGATTCAACTGTCATACCAACTTCTAAACCTTTAGGAGCGAGGATGTAACGTTTCTCCCCATCAGCATAATTGATTAAAGCGATATTAGCAGTTCTGTTTGGATCGTACTCGATTGTCGCAACACGTCCGATAACTCCATCTTTATTTCTCTTGAAATCAATAATACGATATTTTCTTTTTGCTCCCCCAGCTTGATGGCGGACTGTTATTTTCCCTTGATTGTTTCTACCACCATTTTTCTTGATTGTAGTAACTAGGGATTTTTCTGGCTTTGTCGCTGTAATTTCATTGTAATCAAGCTTTGACATGTTACGCAAACCATTTGTCTGTGGTTTATACTTAATAATAGCCATTATTTCTTACTCCTCCCATTACGCTGTATAAATGTCGATCTTGTGACCTTCTTTTAAAGTCACAATTGCTTTTGTAACGGAAGCGGTAAATCCTGAGTATTGTCCAACTCTTTTTGCTTTAGCTTTTCCATTTACGACATTTACTTTTTCTACTTTTACATTAAAGATCGCTTCAATAGCATCTTTAATTTGAATTTTATTAGCTCTTTTATCTACTTCGAAAGTATATTTTCTTTGTTCGGCTAATTTTGTTGATTTTTCTGAAACGATCGGGCGTTTTATAACATCATATTTATCCATATTAACTTAAAGCCTCCTCGATTTTTTCTAGAGCGTCTTTTGTGAAAACTAACTTGTTTGCGTTCATAATATCATAAACACTGATGTGGTTATAAAGGATTGTTTGAACATTAGGTAAGTTTCTAGATGCGATGCTGATCATATCTGAATCTTCTCCTAAAACAACGATAATTTTACCTTCTACTCTTAAATTTTCTAATACAGTAACCATTTCTTTAGTCTTATGAGACGCTAAGATAATTGATTCTACTGCAATTAAGTTTTCTCCTCTTAACTTTTCTGATAAAACAATCTTTAAAGCTAAGCGACGTACTTTTCTATTAACCTTATATGAATAATCTCTTGGAGTTGGTCCAAAGACAATACCACCGCCTGTATATTGAGGCGCTCTGATAGAGCCTTGACGAGCATGTCCAGTTCCTTTTTGACGGTATGGTTTTCTTCCCCCGCCTCTAACTGCTGTTCTGTTCTTAGTCATAGCAGTTCCTTGACGCATAGCAGCTCTTTGTTGCTTGATTACGTCGTAAATAACTTGATTATTATTTTCAACTGCAAATACTTCGTCTTTTAAATTTAGACTACCAATTGATTCACCTTGTTGATTTAACATTGCTAATTTAGGCATAGCTTTTCCTCCTTCCGAAAATAATTAATTAATTTTGTTTTTTAAATGCGTTTTTAACGATTACTAATGATTTGTTTGGTCCTGGAACATTACCTTTGACCAACAATACGTTCTTGTCTGCGTCTGCACGAACAACAACTAAGTTTTGAATAGTGACAGTTTCATGTCCCATTCTTCCTGGCATGTTTTTGCCTTTTCTGATACGGTTAGGGGCAATAACACCCATTGATCCTACACCACGATGATATTTAGATCCGTGTGCGTTTGGTCCAGTTTTTTGGTTGTGACGCTTGATCACACCTTGATAACCTTTCCCTTTTGATGTTCCAGTTACGTCTACATAATCACCAGCGGTAAATATATCACATTTTACCTCTTGGCCAACTTCATACTCTTCCATACCTGAAAGACGTATTTCTTTGATGTAGCGCTTAGGTGTTGTGTTTGCTTTTTCGAAATGAGCTGTTAAAGGTTTGTTAACTAAATTAGCTCTTTTGTTCATGAAGCCTAATTGAACTGAACTATATCCGTCAGTTTCAACAGTTTTCTTTTGCAATACAACATTCGGTTCCACCGAAATTACTGTAACAGGAATCATTTTTCCGTTTTCATCAAATACTTGAGTCATTCCTACTTTTCTTCCTAAGATACCTTTTGCCATGAGTACACCTCCTATTTAATATTTTCTTACTTCAAGACGATATCTACACCAGATGGTAAATCTAAGTGCATTAATGAATCAATTGTTTTTGGCGTTGGGTTCACGATGTCAATTAATCTCTTGTGAGTTCTTCTTTCGAATTGTTCACGTGAATCCTTGTTAACATGTGGGCTTCTTAAAATAGTGAAAATTTCTTTTTCAGTTGGTAGTGGGATTGGCCCGCTTACCTTAGCCCCTGTTTTCTTCGCTGTTTCAACGATTCTTTTTGCAGATTGATCTAATAATCTGTGATCATAAGATTTCAATCTAATTCTAATTACTTGATTTGTAGCCATTTAAAGCTCCTCCTTTGCATATAATTTAGCTTATATACAGGCTCATTGCAAATTCCCTGACCTCCCTCACAACCATCTAAACAACGGCTATGTGTGTGTCAGCAACCTCACAAATCTCTGCCTTCCTATTTTCCATAGGCTTTAATATGATATCAAATTTACAAAATTAATGCAAGGATTTTTTTCTACAATCGTTCATTTTGTCTCATATATGGCAAAAAAACGACATTTTTAACTCCATTAGAAGAAAAATTAAAAAAAGTTTACATTTTTGTGATTTTCTAATCTTTTCTACTAGATGGATTAATCATGCTATCAATGATAAAAAAATTCTAATTTGTCAATTATGTGCATGTCTAAATTAATTATTTACATTTTTTTCTGCAACCGTATTGTTATAACTTTTTTTAGCATATATAATTATTTTAAAGAGAAAAATTTAAAAAATTTATTTTTTATTGGAGGCCACATGAAAAGCAAACCTTTATTTTTGCTTGGTTTTATTATTACTTTTCTATTTGTTGCCTGTTCAGGCAATACAACAGTTCAAAATTCATCAACCACAGCTGACTTGCCAGACACATCGGAAACAACAATAATTGCAACTACAAATGAAAATACTATCACAACCTCTATAACTACTCAAGTTTCGACCACTACTGAGTTAATCACAACATCTCCTACAACAACCGAAGAAATCACAACCGCTGTGATTTTGAATTATAGCGTAATCCTGGAAACATATGGTGGATTGCTGGATTCCTACATCATAGAGAATTTACAGCAAAACGATATTGTTACCTTGCCTATTCCGAATAAAGATGGATATGTCTTCTGTGGATGGTACTTGAGCATTAATAGTGATGTATCTATTGAAGAGGTTACTATCACTGACAGCGATATTACTTTACATGCAGATTGGGCTAGTGAAGGATTATATTACGAATTAATTAATGATGATACAGAATATGAAGTGAGTATTGGTGATGTTGAAAACTTAACTTCAGTATCGCTACCTAAATTTTATCAGGGAAAAAGAGTTACCAGAATTGCTTTCCAAGGCTTTGCATATGTTGAAACTATGGAAGAGATTATCATACCTAATACAATTGTTGAAATTGGTAACGGCGCATTTTTAAACGCTTATAACCTACAATACATCTCACTTCCTGATAGTGTGGAAACTATCGGAAATACGGCTTTCAGAGGCTGCTATAGTTTAGAATACTTCTCAGTTAGTGAAAATTCATTGCACTTATCATCTGTTGATGGGGTCCTTTTCAATAAAAATCAAACTGTATTAATCAGGTATCCTCAAGCAAAAACAAACACTGAATTTATCATTCCTACTTCTGTAATCGCAGTAAGAGAAGATGCTTTTGGCAATAACTATTTTTTAACTTCAATAATAATCACAGAAAATGTAACAACTCTTAGTGATCATGCGTTTTATAATTGCACTGCTTTGACATCAATGACTATTCCCGATAATGTAACTACGGTCGGAATTTACTTATTTAGAGAATCAGGAATTCAAGAAGTATCTCTAGGGGCTGGACTTTCTGAAATATCTTCATATATGTTCTATAGTTGCAATCAATTGGAATCAATAACAATACCTGATAATATCAACAGTATTGGCTATGCAGCATTTGATGGTTGTTCAAATTTAACTAGCATCATTATTACGAGACCAGCAAGTTCTGGTTTCATCACAGGTGCTGTATTTATGTTTGTTAACACAAATTTACAACTTAAAATATACTTTCCTGATCAAGGTACGCTTGATCTTTATAAGTTAGAAACTTATTGGAGTTCTTATAAAGAAAAGTTTGAAGTATACAATTCATAAAATTATAGTTCTTATTAACAACAAAAAAAGTGAAGATTTCTCTTCACTTTTTATAAGTCAAATATGAAAATTATAAACTTACGATATTTGAAGCTTGAGGACCTTTTTGTCCTTCAGTAATATCAAAACTTACTGCTTCGCCTTCTTCTAAAGTTTTGAATCCACTCTTTTGAATTTGAGAAAAATGTGCGAATACATCTTTACCGTCTTCTGTAGTGATAAATCCGAAACCTTTTTCAGCGTTAAACCATTTAACTTTACCAGTCATGTTTGTTACCTCCTATATTATTTTTTTCACTTCTACAAATTGCTTAATAATTATTGAGGTAACTAATGTAACTTCAAATAAAACTTATTAACATTTATATCGTGCTATATACTATAATACGCTATTTTTGAAAAAATGCAAGAAATTTAATTTGTTTTTTGAAAATAATTTACATTTGTAAAATTTTCGACAAACTAGCCAAATCTGTTATCTCTAGCCTTTTCATGAAACTCGAAATAAGCTTGTCAAATTCTGAGTGAGATATCACTGTAAAACTCTTTGCTAGGATATCAATATAATCATCTATTGAAGTTTTATCAGCCATTAAATTTAAAGTTAAATATCTCAACAAAACATATGTTCCGCATAAAGCTAAATACTGATCAAAAACACTAAAATTGTTCTGAAAAGGAAATTGTTTAAAAAACAAATCGTTAATCAACATTTTTTCGAAATATATTTCATTATCTTTAATTGACTCGTTTAGATGCATTTTGTTTTTGTTATATACTTCTACTACATCTTTAACCAGGTAATTTGATCTCGCCTCTATTAGTTGCTCGTCTAATCTACGATATTTTGAGTCGAACAAATCAAACAAACTCCATAAAATCTGATGGTTTTCATTTATATTACATTCAGGAAGAATATAAGAAAAATCTATCTCATCAAGATTGATATGAGAATTATCTCTCATTGCTGATAAATATTTCCCAAGGTGAATTATCCTTAAATGTAAGGGATTATCTCTGTTCGTAAGAAGCGAAAATATATTTTCTCTAACTTTTATGTATAGAAGTTTTCTATCTTCAGGAATGTCTTCTTTTGGTTTGTTTATCAGGAATGTTAAGCTTTTCTTCTCGAAACTTAACTTATTGACATTTTCAAATAATAACTCCAATGTTTTTTCACACGAATTAGCGCAAGAGACTTCATCAGCCAAATCAATTCTAGGACCACGAGGATAATATCTACACACCCAAGGCAACACTTCTTCTCCACAACTTTCATGCAGAAGACAATAACCATCTTTTTTATGTAATGGACAATCACCATCGTAATTGTGGACTATTTCAGCATATCTTTCCTTGGTAGGATTCAATAAAGGTCTGAATGCTCGGTCGATTTTTTCCTTTACGCTTGCCTTGCAATTTAATCCATGCAACAAAAAATACTGTTCCATAGGAATGGTCACTTTCCATTCCACGCAACAGCTATCTCTGCAATTGCCACCCTTACACTGAAAGTTTTTATAGTAATCTGGAACTAGAAATTCTCTCACTACTTTTTCTTTGGCAAAACTCACTTGTTTCAAAGCCAAAATAACATCTCCAATATCTGTTTTTCTAAGAAATAATTATATCATCAAGTTGATTCTTAGCAAGATATTTTTTTATTATAGATACATTTTCAAAATTTGTTCACCATCGTTAATCCCAGTATCAATAAATCCATACTTAATATAGAAATCATAAGGTTGATTCCCTTCCATTTCACACGAGGTGTATAGAGTTTTAGTTTTATCTTTTTTGCACTTTTCTTTTAATAAATCAAGAGCTTGACTGCCATAACCTTTTTGCTGATATTCCTTAGCAATCATAAAGCGCCATAGAAAATAAGCCGGCAAGTCTTCTTTGGGGATGTCATCATCCCACAAGGCTACCATTATGAAACCAATCGGTTTTTTACCTAAATAAATTGCTCTTGGCCATGCTCTTTTTTTCTCTACGTAAGCTTGTGCCAAAGAGACCATGTTTGGCGCAACACATCTTTTTTGATAATCCGTTAAACTGTCATGAAGTTTGATCACTTCATCAAAGTTTTTCACAGTAATCGTTTTTAATAAAACTTTAGACATAAATATCAATCCAATCTAATCTAATGATTAATTAGCTAAAATTAATTACTAAAATCTACTTTAACCGCTTCTCTTTCCTTTTCATCATTAACAGTAAAATATTCAGCGTGTTTAAAACCAAACATATTAGCTATCACATTCGATGGGAAGAGTTCTATTTTATTATTTAATTTCAAAGCTGTATCGTTATAAAACTGTCTACCAAAGCTAATTTTATCTTCAGTCTCTTTTAACTGACTCATTAAATCCTTGAAATTATCATTGGCTTTAAGTTCAGGATATCTTTCTTGAACAACAAGCAATCTACTCAACGCGCCAGAAACACCTTGTTCAGCCATCGAAGCTTCAGCTACACTTCCAGATTGTCTTGCTTGTGCGTAAAGACCCCTAGCTTTTGCAAACTCCTGAAAAATGTCTTTTTCATGAGATGCATATCCTTTGACAGTTTCAACAAGATTTGGGATCAAATCAAAACGTCTTTTTAATTGCACATCAATTTGAGCCCAACTATTTTTTACTTTATTTCTCATAATTACAAGTTGATTATATACAGAAATAACATATCCGATAATCAACACCAATACTATAAGCGCAACTATGCCTATAATACCGCCTGCACCAATTAAAAACATAAATAATCCTCCTATATTTTTTTATTTTAACGGCTGCGACCTCCGCCTCCGCCACCTCCAAAAGAACTTCCTCCGCTAAAACCACCACCGGAACCTCTTGAACTTGCTCTTGCGTTTCTAGCTTCAATTATTGTTGATTTAGCATTCATTTTCGCTAAGCTGAACGCTTGATTAAAACGATGATGATAACCCCAATATGGAATCCTTCCCCTACGGTAATCTTTATACAAATAAGTGCTTTCAGATTCGTCGATATCAGACTCGGGCAACTTAACTGATAATTGACTAACAACCTGATCAGCTACACCCAAAACAGTAGCATATACCAAATAATGCTCCCAGACAATTATCCCGGGAATCGGATAATCTTCCAGATTACCAAATGACAATAAGAAATTTCTGAAGGCTTTCCACTTAGCAAACATTTCATTTCCATTAATACTTCTTTTATCAATTCCATACACATAAGCCGAAAGAAAAACCATAAGGGCAACTGATATTAAGATTGGAATAAAAATATTTATATTGAACAAAGAAAAAGCAATGATATTAATAAGAATAAATAAAAGCGGTATTGAGTTTGAAAAAAGCATGATTCTCTTTTTGTTACTTATGCCTACTTCAAAGTACTTCTTCGATTTTCCATCACGCTTGGCTAATCGGATAAATCTTTTCAAAAAATTTTGATAAGATATCGCTTTTGACTCACTTACAGATCCATAATTTTCAATCTGTTTTGTAGTGACAAAATCCCCATTACCGATGGTGTTGAAAATGTAGTTTAAAAAATCGGATTCATATTCTTTTAGTTCATCGTGAGATTTTTCTTTATTATATACCAAATTAAAATTTGAAGAAGAACTAGACATATTAGATTCTGCATTTTGCAAATCAATATATTTTCTTCGTATCAAATCAAGTAAGGTTGCAGTTATTGTTTCATCTACAATTTTTTCCATATAGTACAAATAGCTCAATGTAGCTGGAGTATCATCACTAGGCAGTTCTCTAAAGTAATCATTGTCAAAACTGGCAGTATATTCCTTGTCGTATTTAAAGTATATGACAATACCAATTACCATCATCAAAACCACCAAACCAAAAGATGAATAAAGCATGATATTAGCCAAGCTGACTTGAAAGTTATAATAGTTTGCTAAGTCAGACTCATAGTCTAAAATAACCGATTTATTAATAGCTTCATTTATTACGATATTGCTTTCTCTAATATTTGGAAATAAATCATTTTCCATTAATATACGAAACTCAGGAAACTCACCGTCTTTAATATTTGACATTTCCATCTCGATACGATTATTTGAGATGATTGAGATTGTTCCATCAGTTAAACCATGACCCCAAGCATATAGATTAGATAAATCATAGTCGTTTTCCGGTAGAACAATACTTATTTCCGCATGTTCTACTGTTCCTTCAGCATAAGTAAACATTCTCCAATTCAACTCTGATATATCGCTATATTTAGTAACTGCCCCATTTATAGTATATTCATAGATGAAGGTTACATCACCAGACATTCTTCCTGCTAAAATTGTATTGACAAATATCGATTCGCAGGTAGGAATGTTAGGTTCGCATACAACTGGATAACCTAATTCATCTAAATCGCCTTCCCATGAATATCCCACTCTTATATTCTCGCTTCGATCAAAACCATTCTTATAGTATTTAACTGAAACATTAGTTGTATCTAAGAACGCTTTATTATTAACATCCATATATAAAGGATAATCTTTTGCATACTTATTTAAAACAATATCTCGGAATCTAACTGTCATAATCTCGTTATAATTCATGTTCCACTCTTCAACAACAGTCATGTCGCCAGATTCATCAATTGAAATGTTTGCAATGTAAGAATCTATAACAACATCTGAATTATCAAAATTGATAACTCCTATATATATTAAAAAGAATGGTATTATAAATAAAAAGAATGGTATTATAAATAAAAAACTGATTATCTTTTTCACTATCATTATCCTCTCCGCACTAAATTATTGCCTATTTAATATAACATTTATTTAATTATATATCTATATTTCACAAAAATAAAAAAAAGATTTGATAAGAAAATATCAAATCTATATTTATGTATGGCGGAGAAAAGGGGATTCGAACCCCTGCGCCCTTTTACAGACCTACTAGCTTTCCAAGCCAGCCCCTTCAGCCTCTTGGGTACTTCTCCAAAATCTGGCAGGGCCAGAGAGATTCGAACTCTCGG
>JAVEQW010000006.1:0-36418 GCA_034007385.1 Candidatus Izemoplasmatales bacterium | reverse complement strand
ACTTGTATATAATGTAATCATATGGTTACCTCACTTCCTTATAATTATATCATAATTACACGTTTTTTGAACACTTTTTTTTGCATTTAATGATATAATAAAACTAGCAAAAAATCACGGAGGTATATAAAATAATGAAATGGGATTTAACTTATCTTTTCAAAAGTCTCGAAGACTTTGAAAAAGGATATCAAGAAACAGAAAAAATAATTGAAAAATTAGCAACATACAAAGGAAAACTTAATGATTTTTCTAACTTTAAAGAGTTCTTGCTTTTACAAAAAGAATTTGAAAAACAAGGTTTAAGAACTTATCAATACGCTTCACTTTTGAGTGACTTGAATAAGAAAAATACTGAGAATTCAGCCCGTCTTCAAAGAGTCCAATTAGGATTCGTAAGACTTCAACAAGCATTAGCTTTTGAAGAACCGGAATTAATCTCAATCGGAAAAGAGAAAGTCATGAGTTTTATCAATCAAGATAAAACACTTGAAGAATTCCGTTTCCCAATGGAAAAACTTTTCAAGCGCCAAGAACATATCTTAGACGATAAAAGTGAAAGTCTGTTAGCCAACTTCTCTCAAGTTCAAAGTGCCGGAAGAAATCTTTACAGTTCTTTATCAGTAGCTGATATTGAAGGACAAGATGTAATGCTAGACAATAACGAAATCGTGACCATTACAAATTCCAACTATCGTGCATTTATCCAAAAAAGCAATTCGGCTGAAGAAAGAAAAGATATTTTTGAAGCAGTATTTTCATATTATGAAGCGCATAAGAATACTTATGCTTCAATCTATAAAGCTGTGTTAGATGCAGATTTAGCAAGAGTTAAAGCAAGAAATTACAATTCTTCTTTGGAAAGTTATCTTTTTGACAACAACATTCCAACAAGCGTTTATTTAAGTTTAACTAAAGTTGCTAGAGAAAACACAGAATATGTGAAGAAATACATCGCTTTAAGAAAAGAATATTTGGGTCTGGAAGAGTATCATACTTACGATCGTTTCTTAGATTTAGCGAAATCGGATAAAGAATATGAATATGAAGAAGCTAGAAACTTATTCTTCAATTCAATTAAGCATTTACCTGAACATTTCCAAGAAAAAGCTAAAGATGTCCTAAAAGATGGTTTTGTTGACGTATATGAACAACCCGGAAAAAGAACAGGAGCTTACTCAAGTTCAATGCCTAATCTTCATCCGTTCATTCTCTTGAACTACTCAAAAACACTAGGAGACGTTTTCACTGTAGCACATGAAGCTGGTCATTCAATTCATTCAATGTATGCAGCTCAAACTCAACCTTCCACTTTACAAAACTATACTATCTTCGTTGCGGAAGTAGCTTCTACTTTCAACGAACATAATTTATTGGATTATATCATCAACGAATCTAAAGCAACTAAGAATGAAAAAATCGCCTTGCTTCAAAGAGCTATCGATGATATTTTAGCTACATTCTATCGTCAAACATTATTTGCGATTTATGAACTAGAAGCACATAAATTGGTTGAAACATCTCAACCGATTACTTCTGACAGTCTATCAAAGATTATGATTGACCTATATCAAGAGTTCTACGGCATGGACATTACCAAAGAAGGTGTCAAACAATATGTGTGGGCATACATCCCTCATTTATTCTATACACCATTCTACGTATACCAGTATGCAACTAGTTTTGCGGCTTCATTGAAACTCTATGAAGAAGTTAAAAACAATACTCCTGGTGCTTTTGACAATTACATCAACCTCTTAAAATCAGGCGGATCAGAGTATCCAGTGGACCAATTAAAAAAAGCTGGTGTTGATTTAACTAAGGAAGATGCGTTCAAAGCTGTTGTTAATAGATTAGCTGAATTAGTTAATGAATTAGAGATTGTATTAAAATCTTAGTCGTGATATAATTATTAAAAATCAATGATATGGAATAGTAATCAAGACCTTTGATTTAAGAAGCGAGAAGACTGATGGTGAAACGTCTTCAATCAAACTTGATGAATGGACCATGGAGAGATGCCAATAACATCCGCTATAATCGAGCGTTAAAAGATTATCAAGTGCTAGATTAAATCTAGAACTAAGGTGGTACCACGGTTAATTAATCGCCCTTATCTTATGTGATAGGGGCGTTTTTTATTTAGAAAGGAAAAATCATTATGAAAAGAATCGTATCAGGGATAAAACCTACAGGAACTTTGACTCTAGGAAACTACTTAGGGGCTATCAAACAATTTGTTAAACTTCAACAGAAAAGAATTGACGATGAATTCTTCTTATTTGTTGCGGACATGCACGCTATCACTATAAGACAAGTGCCGAGTGAATTAAGAAAAAGAACACTGGACATAGCTGCGATGTATTTAGCTTGCGGTCTAGATAAAGAAAGAACGGTTCTGTTTATCCAATCGGAAATCAAAGAGCATGTAGAACTAGGTTATATTCTTCAATCAAATACTTATATGGGTGAGTTGGAAAGAATGACACAGTTCAAGGACAAAGCACAAAAACAAGAAACTTCAATCACCTCTTCTTTGTTTACATATCCTGCACTGATGGCAGCGGACATTTTGCTTTATGATGCAGATTTTGTGCCTGTAGGAGATGATCAAAAACAACATTTGGAATTAACAAGAGATATTGCCAATAGATTTAATAATTATTATGGAGAGTTCTTTATCGTTCCAGAACCATTAATACCTGAAGTCGGTTCAAGAATAATGGATCTACAAGAACCTAATAAAAAAATGTCCAAATCTGATGAAATGGATAAAGGCTATATTTCGATGTTTGACGATGAAGCATCCATAAGAAGAAAAATCCGTTCAGCGGTCACTGACTCTTTAGCAAAGATTAACTACGATCCAGATAATCAACCCGGTTTAGCTAATCTGTTGACAATCTACGCGAGTATAACAGATAGGGATATTTTAGACATCGTAAGTCAATATAAGGATTCTACTTATAAAGAATTTAAAGAAGACTTAGCTCAAGTTGTCGTTGATTGTCTAATACCAATACAGGTCAAATATAATGAATTGATCAAATCTCAAGAGTTGCAAGATCTTTTGGATCGAGGAAGAGATATCGCAAGTGATTATGCTTATAAAAAAATGCGTAAATGTAAAAAGAAAATCGGATTAGGAAGAAAATAGACACTTCAACTTTGAAGTGTCTCTTCTTTTTTATTTTGCCTAAGAGTTTTAAAATTCCAGAACTGATTGAAGATATAAATTCCTAACATTATAACACCAACCACAATAAACATCAATTTCATATTGTAATCTGCCAAAGCACCAATTATTGGAGCGAAAATCACTAACAGCAAAGAAGCTAATTGTGCTTCTATGCTTAAGACACTGGCTCTTTTGGTTTTGTCTGTCGCATTACCAATTTCTTCAATCATTACCGGTTTTCTTAAATTAATAAATATATAAATCAAAATGAAACTAGCAAAGATAACAAAAAGATTGTTGGTCATAAAACTCAAAACCAAAGCTACAATACCTGAAGCTAACCACATAAAGTTTACCAATGAAAAATGATTTACTTTCTTTGCGACCTTATAAGAGTTTCTACTAGCAAATGAACTTATCAAGTAAATGATTGCATAAATTATACCAATGTATATTTTTAAATTCTCATCTTCTGTGAAATTTTTGAAAGCAACCAATCCCGCAGATATTGATAAAGCAATAATTAATGGTTGGACATAATCTTTGATGCTTTTATATCCCGCTTGATATAAAGCTTCGTCAAACACCAGTCTTCTGACTTTTTTATCTTTGAAAGTGTATTTTACGCTTTCAACGTTTTGTTTTAAAAATTCCTTCAGTGAAAAATCGCTATGACGTTTTTCATTGAGATAGTTCGGATAACTAGCAATCAATAGCATATCAATAACATAAGGTATGATTGAAACGAGGAATAAATACTTAATCTCAGGTAACCAAATAACAAAAACAATCGCCACAATACTCATAACCATTGATCCTACTAAAGACATCGCTCTAGTTTGACCATAAACTTTTGTTTTTGAAGCAGCTATATCGTTATGATCTAAAAAAGACATAATCATTGCTTTATGAGTTCCCGATCTGAATGCTTCTCCCAATCCAAATAAAATCATCGCTATAGCAAAAATTCCAAAACTGCCAGCTACAAAAAATAATATGAAAGATAAAATATAAAATATAAAACATATAATCAATTCTACTTTCTTACCATACATATCCGCAATAACACCTGAAGGAATTTCAAATATATAAATAATGATTTCTCTTATTGAAATTAATAATCCTACTTGGAAAAGTGATAAACCACTTATTGTTAAATAAATAATTAAGTATGGTTCAAAAAATCTTAAGTTCTTAAGAAATCCATACATTTCAAATTTGAATATCTGTAGTCTGTAATCTTTTAGTTTAGCCATTTACATTCTCCTCTTAAAATAGAAAAAAGCATATGCATGCTTTTTTACTTCATCTCGTTGATTTCATTGATGACGCGAGAGATCGCTTTAAAAGCTTCATCTTCATCTTCGCCGTTAAAAATAATTTTAATGGTTTTGTTTGCTGGTACCCCCAAGGACATAACCCCCATGATTGATTTCATGTTTACCTTTCTTTCTTGGTACTCCATAATCATTTCGGATTGAAAACTGTTTGCTTTTGAAACTAATCTGGTTGCTGGTCTTGCGTGTAAGCCGTTTTCGTAAGTAATCTTAAATTTACCATCAATCATAATTTCCCTCCACTTATATCTAAATTTATTTTATCAACTATTTCTTGTGCGTCAAATGGTATTACCATTTTAACATTTGTTCCGGAAATAAAGATTCCTGTTGCACCAATTTCTTTAAATCCTTCTAAATTCACTACTTCAATTTCTCTAACTTGAAATTTCACTCTACTTCCATCTACTGAAGCTTTGACTATGTTATCTAGTCCACCTAAATATTTGGTAATATCCTCAGTATAAACAAGACCATCTTTACTGCTTTTTGTTTTCGGTTGCATCAACATAATTTTGACTATGACTATAATAGCCACTAAAAACAATATTACTGGCCACCAATAATTTTCATTAAGCCAATCAACAATTGTAAGACTTACTGGATTTAAAAACACAATATTCACCTCATAAAATTATTTTATCATAAACAACTAAAAAAATATATTGAATATAAAAATAATCACAATTATTGATTAAAAGTTGCAAATCGTTAAATAATAATATATAATTCTTCTAGTGAAAGGAAATGATAATATGGCAAAAATAATCGAAGCAATCATCGAAATCCCAATGGGAACACAAAACAAGTATGAGGTAGACAAAGATAAGAACCGTATAAAATTAAACCGAGTTTTATATTCTAAAATGACTTATCCAGCAGAATATGGTTTTATTGAAAAAACCTTAGCTGAAGACGGCGATCCGCTAGACATCTTAGTCTTGGCTACCACCCAAACATTCCCAGGATGCATCGTAGATGCTAGAGTTGTTGGTTATTTAGACATGTATGATTCCGGTGAAAGAGATCAAAAAATCATCAGTGTTGTTGATGCAGACCCTCGCTTCGAAGATATTCATGATATCACTGATATTAAGGATTTACAGTTGAGAGAAATCAAACTTTTCTTTGAAAACTATAAAATCCTTGAACCTGGACATCACGTACAAGTACTTGACTACTATTCTAAGAAGGAAGCTATCAAACTAATCGAAGCTTGTCAAAAACGTTATACTGACAATATTACTAGAAAACTTTAATAAGAAAAAATCACCTCTGATCGAGGTGATATTTTTTTATGCTTTATGAGTTACTTCTCCGTTAATCATTACTAATTTCGTTTTAGTCATATAATGTAAAGGATGACCATCCCAAATTACGATATCAGCATCTTTACCTACTTCAATACTTCCGACCCTATTTTCAATATGATTAATCTTAGCTGCGTCAATAGTTACAGCCTTAAGTCCGTCTAATTCACTTAAACCTTCTCTAACGAAAATACCGACTTGTGTAAGTGCGTTAGCTAAATGAATTACTGGGTGATCGGTCATGATTGCAAACTCGACTCCTGCTTCTTTTAGAATTTTAGCTGAAGCAAATGTTTTGTTTCTTAACTCGTATTTAGATTTAGAACCTAAAGTAGGTCCAATGATTACTCTTTGATTATGGTTTTTAAGATAATCAGCAATCAAATGCCCTTCAGTAGCGTGTTCAATCGTTGCGTTTAATCCGAACTCTTCAATAATTCTGATTGCAGTAACAATGTCATCTTGTTGATGAGCGTGAATCTTTACTGGGAACCCTTCAAATACTCTTGCTAAAGAAGCCCACTTCATATTGTATTCAGGTTTCTTAGCTTCTTTGTTTTCCTTTAAATTGTTTTGATACTCAAGCAATTTTTCTTGATAGTCCTTTGCTTTTTGTAAAGCATCTCTTATCAAGGCAGCTGTAGCCATTCTCGTTGATGGAGTTTGGCTTTTTGAGTTATACACTCTTTTTGGATTTTCGCCTAGAGCCATTTTCATTGATGATTCTTGAACTACTACCATGTCATCTACTGTTTTACCAAAAGTCTTAAGTACAGTAAAAGTTCCTCCGATACAGTTTGCGCTTCCAGGACCGGTACAAACCGTAGTTACGCCAGATTCCATTGCTTCTTGGAAAGCAACATCCTGAGGTTTAATCGCATCAATTGCTCTTAACTCCGGTGTGATAGGTGATGTCACTTCATTACCGTCAGCTCCTTCAAAACCAATTGCTTCTTCAAAGATACCGATATGACAATGTGGGTCGACAACACCAGGAGTAACATAATTACCTTCTGCGTCAATTACTTTTACTCCCTTAAAATCTTTTTCATTCAACTTGCCGATTTGCTTAATTACCTTACCGTCGACTAAAATATCAACTACTTCATAATTAATGTCAGCCATACCGATAAGATTTGCGTTTTTAATTAAATACATCTTCAATTCATCCTTTCATTACTATATTTATAAATAACTTGCATCCCTTTATTAAAGCTTCTTCATTTAGATTGAACTTGCTGTTATGAATATTGTAATTATCAATATTTGGATTCTTGACTCCTAGCCAAGCTATTGAGCCTTTTTTTAGATTGATATATCTTGAAAAATCTTCTGCTCCCATTGAAGCTTCTTTCAAAATAGTGATCTTATCAAATATATCCTTCCCAGCTTCAATCATTCTATCAACTGAGTCAAATGAGTTTACGGTTGGATCATAACCTCTTATGTATTCAAAATTGCATTTTCCGTCATGCTTAATCGCTACTGAATCTGCAATTATCTTTAATTTTTTTTCAATTAAATCTCTGACGTCGTTAGAAAAAGTTCTAACAGTACCGCTTAAATAAGCCTTGTTAGGAATTATATTGAAAGTAGTTCCTGACTTAACCATACCAATCGTTACTACAGCAGTTTTAAAAGGATCTACTTTCCTAGATACAATCGATTGAATGCTAATGATGAAATCCGCTTGCATAACAATTGGGTCGACACCTAAATGCGGATATGCCGCATGTGTTCCCACACCTTCAAACTCAACATTGATTGTGTCAGCTGCTGCTAATGCATTACCATAATTAATTGCTAGCTCGCCTGTATCAAAACCAGGACTGACATGAAGCGCAAAAAACTCTTCCACATCACTTAATACTCCCGAATTAACTATATAGTATGCTCCCCCAGGATCAGGACCTTCTTCAGCTTCTTGAAAAATAAACTTTACAGTTCCCTGCCATTTGTCTTTATTTTCAACCAAATACTTGCAGGCAGCCAATAACATAGATGTATGTGCGTCATGTCCGCAAGCGTGCATCACTCCATCATTTTTAGAACTAAATTCTAGTTTGGTTTCTTCTGTTATATTTAAGGCGTCAAAATCCGCTCTTAAACCAACAATTTTACCTATACCGTTATAAACAGTGGCTACCAATGAATGTTTGCCTACATGTTCAATTTTATCAACCTTAAATTTATTTAACTCTTCCTCAATAAAAGCACTGGTATTAACGCAGTTAAAACCAGTTTCAGGAAACATATGCAAATGTCTTCTGACTTTAATTAGATAATCATTCAATTCTTTCACTTAACCACTCCTCCTTCTATCTGAGTTAGAAACTTAGAAGTCAAATAGCCAATCGCCAAAGCAATTAAACCTCCAGCGACTGTAAATATATTGTCGCCTAGGTAGTTTAACAAATCATTAAATATTGATATTTGATCAGAGAAAAGACTCGCGGTTGTTTGGTCTTTTATTTCTAATAGCACTCCAACTACACTAGCTAAGATAAAACCCAATATTGCAAAATATGTTTGTTTCGGATACTTCTTTAATGAAAAATTAATAACTTTACTAAAGACTAATATACCTACTATAGCTCCTAATCCAAATGGTATAACAACTTGAAGATTATAACCAATTGAACCAAAATCAAATATATTACCTACGACATTTGATACAATAGCCGTATAATAACCTAGCACCAATAATACAGCCGAACCTGATATGCCTGGAACAATCATGGTAATGGAAGCTATAGCACCTAAAGCAAATATCAGTAAATAAGTCCAGAAACTGAAACTAAAATAATCAATACCAGGATTACTTGATGTCTTATCAAGAATTATGATTAAAATCAATAACCCAAAAGATACCAAAAACGATATAATCAAACTTGGATCAAGTTTAGTAATTTCCGCTCTTTTGTAAACGAACTTGATGCCGCCTAATATCAAACCGATAAAGAAGAAAAGAACAATGAATGAGTTCCAATCTAGTAAAATCGATACCAGTTTTGCCAATAAAACAACACTTAGTGCAACACCAATCAAAATTGGCAACAAATAAAGCACCGACTTTTTAAATTGCTTAAACAAATTATCGATACTATCCAGTATGCCTTGATAAACACCGAGGTATATCGCTAAAGTACCGCCACTAACACCAGGGATTATAAAAGCTATACCGATAATAAATCCTTTCAACAACAAAATTAAAAACATTATTTCACCTCATCAATATAATCGCCGATTAAATCATAGCCATAGGATGTCGTGATTAGAACATTAACAAAATCACCAATCGCCAAAGCTCTTTTCGATTGAAAAACTATCATACCATCAATATCATCTGGAGCGAAAGCATATGATCTTCCATAATAAAACTTAGATTCAGGGTCATAGTTTTCAACTAAAACTTGATGAATTTTATTAACTTGTTTCTTATTATTTATTCTAGTAATCTTCTTTTGCAATTTCATGATTTTATCAAGTCTTTCCTGTTTTATACTATCAGGAATTTCATCTTCAAAATCATAAGCTGCTGTGTCTTCTTCTTTAGAGTATGTAAAAACACCTAATCTGTCGAATTGAACTTGTTCTGTAAAATCAAAAAGTTGATTGAAATCAGCTTCCGTTTCTCCTGGAAAACCTACAATATAAGTAGTTCTTAGAATCGCTTCAGGAATCATATCCTTGATTTTCTTAAATAAAGCCTTAATAAAATTTTCATTTCCTCTACGGTTCATTCTCTTTAAAACATTAGAGGAAATATGTTGGATAGGTATGTCAAAATATGGAACCACTAAAGGATTGTTCTTTACTTCTTCAATCAATTCATCTGTTATCTCATCAGGATAAAGATAAAGAATTCTAATCATTTTAACGCCACTGATTAAAGAAATTTCTTTTAATAGTTCTGGCAACAAACTCTTCTTATCAGGACTTAAATCTCTACCGAATCTAGTTGTATCTTGAGATATCAAGTTGATTTCCTTAGCTCCTGATTCAACTAATTTTCTGCATTCATTAACAACTTCATCTATAGGTCTCGAACGGAATTTCCCGCGAATCAGCGGAATAGCACAATATGTGCAATTGTTGTTGCAACCTTCACCAATCTTGATATATGGTGAAAACTTTGAAGTAGCGAGTAACCTATTCTCATACTTGAGCGGCATAAACTTCAAACCTTCTTTGTTGAAGACCTCATTTAAAATCAAATGAATTTTCGGATAATCTGCTAAAGTAATTACTCTATCGATAAATGGCATTTCTTTAAGTAGTTGTTCTCTGTATCTTTCCGCATAACATCCAACCACTATTAACTTCTTGCCATATCTGCTCATCTCTTTTATTGTCTCTCTTGATTCTTCTTTTGCGGGTTCGATAAATCCGCATGTATTGACAAATATAGCATCTGCATCTTCTTCATTTTGAACTATTTCACACCCGGCGTTTTCTAAGATTGCCAGAATCATTTCTGAGTCAACTAGGTTTTTTGCACAACCTAAACTAATAAAACCAATTTTCATATTTTACACATCCTTCATATACATTAAATATTATACAGTTTTTACCTTTGCTTTAAAAGAAAAAAGAGGAAAATTCCTCTTTTTATGTTGGTTGATTTAAAAACTGAGAATTATACAAATCAGCATAAACTCCATTTTTCAATAATAGTTCTTTGTGATTGCCTTGTTCTACGATTCTACCATTGTTCATAACTAAAATAGTATGAGCTTTTTTAATCGTTGATAAACGGTGAGCAATAACGAAACTTGTTTTGCCCTCCATCATAAACGTCATAGCGTTTTGAATATAGCTTTCTGTTCTAGTATCAACACTTGAAGTTGCTTCATCAAGGATTAAAATCTTAGGATCGAACAGAATTGCTCTAGCAATAGTTAAAAGCTGTTTTTGTCCTTTTGATATATTATCTGCATCTTCTTTTAATACTGTATCATACCCCTTTGGCAAGGTTTCGATATAATGATGAACATGAGCCTGTTTACAAGCCTTGATTATTTCTTCATCTGTTGCATCTGGTTTACCGAAAGCAACGTTCTCTTTTATCGTACCTGAGAACAACCATGTATCTTGTAATACCATACCGAACTGTTTTCTTAATACTGAGCGCGGATAATCCGTTGACTTAATTCCGTCAATATAGATCCCGCCGTTATTAACTTCATAAAATCTCATCAATAAGTTTACCAGAGTAGTTTTTCCGGCGCCTGTAGGTCCTACTATAGCGATCTGTTTGCCAGGATATACTTCAAGATTTAAATCTTTAATCAACTCTTTATCTTCACTATATGAGAAATCAATATCTTTGAATTCAACATGACCTTTGAAATCATAATTATTTACTTCACCTAAAGTGAAATCTTGGCTTTCTTCAGGTTGATCAAGAACTTCAAAAATTCTTTCTGCGCCGGCGATTGTCGATTGCAGCTGATTAATCACATTGGCAATATTTAAGATCGGATTAACGAAATTCTTTTGATAAGTAATGAAAATAGTGATATCACCAACTAGAAGCGGATTAGTAGCTCCGGCTAAAATTCCGCCGACGATTACTACAGCCACATAACCAATATTGGAAATAAATTCCATAATTGGCCTGATTAGTCCGCTTAAGAACTGCGCATCTCTCATATCAACAGCTAAATCTGTATTTATACCTTGGAATTCTTCAAAGGATTCTTCTTCTTTACCAAACAATTTGACGATTTTGCTGGCAGAGAAAACTTCTTCAATATGTCCATTAAGGCTACCTAGTTGTTTTTGTTGACGGATAAACTTTGATTGAGATTTTTTAGCGATTGTTGAAGTAGCCAATATAAATAGCGGTAAAATCAACAACGCAATAATCGTCAATCTCCAGGAAATGATAAACATCATTACCAAAATACCGACCACGGAGAAGAATGATGAAATGATATTGATTAAACTTTGTTGGATTGAGTTTGTAACTACATCCACATCGTTTGATACAACTGATAAGATATCTCCAGTTTGTCTTGAATCAAAATACTTAATCGGCATTTTTTCGAATTTCTCTCTAATGTCATTTCTCATCTTCTTACCGATGAATACGCTGACTTTATTTCCGACTAAGAACATAACCATTGATAGTAAAAATCTAATAACCTGTAAGATTATGATTAATAAAAAGAAATTTCGAATTCTTGTAATACCTGCGTCTTGAGATAAAGTACCGACAATCATCTGTTGCAAATCATTAATTATAAATCGTGAATAATTAGGAGCGACTACCGCTAGTAGTGTTGTCAAAATCGTAACGATTATTACGATTAACATCAGCCATTCATACTGACCGATATACTTGATAAGTCTTTTAGTTGTACCTTTGAAATCTTTAGCTTTTTCTGCTGGTCTACCTAGAGGCATTCCATGCCCAGGTCCACCTTGGTTTCTACGATTGGATTTTGGAGAATTTTGGCTTTGATTCTTCTTAGTGTCTGTCATTTTATCTCCTCCTCATCCAACTGTGAAAGGGCAATTTCTTTATATACCCCACAGGTATTTAGAAGTTCGTGATGAGTTCCAATACCGACCATCTTACCTTCATGCAAAACGATTATTTTATCGGCATCCATAATTGTGCCGATTCTTTGAGCCACTATAAAAACAGTCGCATCTTTAACTTTTTCCTTTAAAGCACTTCTTAAAGCTGCATCAGTTTTAAAGTCTAAAGCTGAGAAACTATCGTCAAAAATATATATTTTAGGTTTTCTAATCAATGCTCTAGCAATTGATAGTCTTTGTTTTTGACCACCGGAAAAATTAACTCCACCTTGTTCAACAGGAGCTTCAATGCCTTGCTCCAATGAATCAATGAATTCTTTAGCTTGAGCCGTTTCTAAAGCTTCTAAAATGTCTTCCTCAGTTGGATTTTCTGTTCCATAAGCGATATTAGATTTAATGGTTCCTGAAAACAATGAAGCTGTTTGAGGAACAAATCCAATCAGTGATCTTAACTTCTTAAGTTTAATATCTTTGATTGAAACTCCATCAATCAAAAGTTCTCCACAACTGATATCGAAGAATCTTGGAATTAAATTTACAACCGTAGATTTACCTGAACCAGTCGAACCTATGATAGCCACGGTCTCGCCTGGTGAGGCTTTAAAATTAATGTTATCTAAAACATTTACTTCAGCATCAGGAAATTTAAAACAAACATCTTTAAACTCTACTTCGCCTTTGAAATTATAATCATTGAAATCATCATTAGCAGTTTCTGTTATTGATGATTCGAGTTCTAAAACTTCAACAATACGTTTAGCAGAAACCTGTGCTCTTGGAAACATGATGAATGTGAATGTCAGCATCAAGATGCTAAACAAAATCAAGGTTGCGTATTGAATGATTGCTGAAACATCTCCTAGACCACGATAATCAAATAAGCTACCTGATAAAACCATTCGATAAGCGACAAATGTAACTCCTACTATTACTAAATTGAACAGTAGATTAATAACAGGGTTAAGATAAGACATTATTTTTCCTGCTTTATATGTTACATCAGTTAAATCATCATTAGCAGTCTTAAATCTGTCAACTTCTTTTTCTCCTTGACCAAAAGCTCTGATAACTCTAACACCCTTAATTGATTCTCTTGTAACTAAGGTTAGTTTATCGATTTTAGTTTGGATTAATTTAAATAGTGGCACTACCAAAATAAACACACCGACAATCAAAAGTGTCAATGCCGGAACTCCAATAAAAATAGGAATTGATAAGGTAATGGATTTTTCTAACGCAAAAATCGTTGCGCCGATAAAGACTATCGGAATTCTTAATAATATCCTAAGTGCCATTATCATGAAATTTTGTACTTGCATAACATCATTTGAAGCTCTTGTTATTAAGGTTGATGTACCAAACTTATCTGTCTCATATACTGATACACTGGTAATTTTTTTATAGTAATCTCTTCTAATGTCTCTACCAAATTGTGCCCCAACGTCACTTGAAAGGTACATTAAAGCAATAAAAGCTAAAGAAGAAACTAAAGTAACCCCAAGCATGTAAGATCCGTATTTGATGATTACCTTGAAATCTGATTGTTGATTTACAATACAAGTATCGGGGTTAGCTTCGATATCACAGCTTTCGACAACTTCAAATAATCCAGAATCTGGATTCAACTCTTGAAATTCTGAAGTAATCCCTTCAGCAATAATGTCACTCATGTAATCTGGCAACAATAATGTTCCGACAGCTACTAAAGAAACTAAGACAAAGATGATAGAAACTTTAAACCAGTAAGGTTTTAAATATTTAAGCAGTTTAGTCATTAGGCTCATTCTCCTTGAAGTGCTCTTGTAATTTTTCGTAAACCTTTTTTTGTAAATTAAATAGATATTCCTTTTCTTCCTTGTCTAGGTAACTATCCATCAATTTATCCCATTCGTCCAAAACTTTAATAATTTTCAAAGCAACAACCTTGCCTTTGTCGGTAATGCTTAAAACAAACCCTCTTTTATCATCAGGATCGACTGTTTTAATTACATACCCATCACTTACTAAAGATTTAATAACTCTGGTTGTATGTGATTTATGAAAGAAAAATTTAGCAATCAAATCATTCATTTTGATTTGCCCATTTTTATAAATAACTTTTAAATAAGGTGCTTCAGACCTATTGATTGGCAAATCTTTTAATCCCTGTTCCAGAAAACGGTGTTGATATTTGGCAATCATATGATCATATTTTTTGTCCATAAAAACCTCCTAGTTTTGTTACTAATAAAGTATATATCAAAGTAGTTGCGTTGTCAACTAATTTGATATATAAAATCCCGAGATATTCCCGGGACTTTTTTGTTAAATATTCATGTTAATCAAATCTAAATTATCAGAAATATTTTTATCATATTGTAATTTGTAAAGTTGGAAGTAATGTCCTTTTTGTTTCAATAATTCTTGATGATTACCCATTTCAATAATCTTGCCTTTTCTCATGACAATTATTTGATCGGCATGTTGAATAGTCGATAATCTGTGAGCAACAACAATTGTAGTACCGATGTTCATCATTTTCTTTAATGACTCTTGGATCAGTTTTTCAGTTTCAGTATCAATATTAGCTGTCGCTTCATCCAAAATCATAAGTGATGGTTTATGCACTAAAGTTCTTGCGAAAGACAATAACTGCTTTTGACCTGATGAGAAATTGTTTCCTCTTTCTCTTACTGGTTCATCATACTTCTCAGGCAGTTTTTGAATAAATTGATCGGCATTAACATATTTGCATGCTTCTAAAATTTCGGCATCGGTAATACTTTCATCGCGAAGACGAATGTTCGATTCTATCGTACCAGAGAACAAGAAAACATCTTGAAGCATTTGCCCGATATTTTTTCTTAGACTGTCGAGTTTAATATCTTTAATATTGATATCGTCAATCAATATTTCTCCTTGTTGGATGTCATAATTCCTAACAATCAAACTGATGATAGTGGTTTTACCGGAACCGGTAGCTCCTACTAGAGCCATAGTCTCCTTAGGTTGAACCACAAAAGATACATCCCTTAAAACCCATTCTCCTTCGTTGTAAGCAAACCAAACGTTCTTAAATTCTATCTTACCTCTAAAATTATTCAACTCAATTGCATCAGGACTATCTGTAATGATTGGTTTTGTATCAAGGATATCAAAAATCCTTTCTCCAGATGTAAATGCTGACTGCAATGTATCAAACTGTTCAGCTAAATTCTGAATCGGTTGGAAGAATCTGTTGATATATTGAGTGAAGGCGAATAATACTCCAAAGGAGATGACGCCATCAATAACCTGATATGATCCTTCCCATAGAATAATTATTATCGCTGCTATATATAACAAATAAATGGATGGTCGATATAAACTAAATGCTAAAACTCTTTGATAATGTGAATGGTTAAGCTTCTTGTTTTTTTCAACAAACTCTTTGTATTTTTTATCTTCGCGATTGAAAATCTGAATCAGTTTCATTCCGCTAAGATGTTCTGATAAAAAGGCATTGATGATTGAAACATTGGTTCTAACTCTACGATATGCTTTTCTAGAAAACTTTCTAAACACATAAGAAACTAAGAAAATTGCTGGAGTTAACGCCAATATGTAAAGCGCTAATATTGGCGATTTAATAAACATAATAACAAATACACCAACCAAGGTTAAAACGTCTCTAATTAAACTGATTATAACATCGGTATATAGCATATTGAGTGTGTCAACGTCAGATGTAACTCTCGTTACAAGTTTACCGATAGGTATTTGATTATATTGTGAAATTGATAATCTTTCTATGTGTTCAAATACATCTTGACGAATATCATAAATAATCTTTTGACCGGTTACTTGAAGAATAATCGTTTGCTTATAAGACAAAAAAGCTCCGACAAACAAAGCAACTAGATAAATAACAACTATAACTATAATTTTTACAATCGGAATATTATCTTCACCTAAAGCATCTAATACTTCAGCAATGAATAAAGGTCCCAATAAATCTAAACCAACAACTATCAAAACTAAAACAAAGGCAATAATCAATGGTTTAATAAACGGTTTAACATAACGCAACAATCGCTTGATAATTTCCATATCAGACATATTGCGTTTACGATTTATATCGATATCGTATTCAGGTCCGCCCTTTGCCATCTATTCCACCTCCCCTTCAAGTTCAGCTTCAAGTCTTTGGTGAATAACCATTTTTCGATAAAGTTCACAAGATTTCAATAATTCTTCATGTGTTCCCTTAGCCATTACTTCACCATTTTCAATAAAGATGATTTGGTCAGAAGATTTGATCGTAGAAATTCTATGAGCGATTATAATGGTAGTTTTCCCTTTTCTAAGTTCTCTTAAATTCGAGATTACTTGTTCTTCCGTTTTTGTATCTACAGCTGAAAAAGAATCATCCATAATCAAAATTTCCGGATTCTTAAGCAAAGCTCTAGCAATTGATATTCTTTGTTTTTGTCCACCGGAAAGAGTCACACCTCTTTCGCCAACCATAGTGTCATACTGATTTGGAAAATCAACGATATTATCATGGATATCAGAATAAATCGCCATTTGTTTGATCAATTCTTGATCTGCTTCATCTTTAGCAAAAGAAATATTATTGCGAATTACATCAGAAAAGATAAAGTTTTCTTGAGGCACATATCCAATAGCGTCTCTAATGGTTTTAATCGGAAGTTTCATAATATCTGTATCATCAATTAAAAGCTCACAGGTCTTCAAATTATAAAGTCTCAACAACAAATCGACCAATGTCGTTTTACCCGAACCGGTTCTACCAATTATTCCAACTGTTTGTCCTTTTTCAATTACAAAGTTAATATTCTTTAAAACATCTTTTTCAGTTTTTGGATATCTGAAAGTTAAATTGTTAAAAGTTATCTTACCTTCAATTTTTTCAACGTTTACTACTTCTTTTTCATCATGGATTTCAACTTCGGCATTCAAGAATGCAGAAACTCTATCTAATGAAGCTTTAGCTTGGGCACGCATATTAATCAATCTGCCAATTGCCATCATCGGCCATATTAAAGTTCCAAAGTAGGCAATATATCTGGTTAAATCCCCGATACTGAAAACGTCATTAGTGTTAATCGTTTTGTAAACTAAATAAGCTCCAACTCCAAGCATCGTGACTCTGATGATGTTGATAAACATTTCAACTGCAATATGCAAGAAAGTAGAGGCTTTGATGTAAGATACGTTTTTATCTTGGTTTCTCTTGTTAATCTTCGCAAAAGCTCTAATCTCTCTTACTTCATTGACAAAGGCTTTGATAACTGATATACCATAGAAATTTTCTTGAGTAAAGTCACTTAAATCTTCAAAAGCTTGTTGGCGAGCTTTAAACTTCTTACCAGTGATCTTCGAAATATAAGTAGCCATAACTGCAATTAAAGCTAAAGGGATAGCTGCGAAATAAGTAATTGTTCTATCCAAAGTAAACATTCGGTAAAATGCTAAGGTTCCAAGGATTATAATATCAAACAACATTAAAAGACCCGGTCCAAAAGCCATTCTAATCGCGTTTAAGTCATTGATGAATAAAGCCATCAATCCTCCAGATTTCTTCTCAGAATAATATGTTTGACTAAGCTTTTCAGCATGTGCGAACATCTTATTTCTTAAATCAAAATCGATTCGCCAAGATGTGCCGAAGATAAAAATACGCCATAAAAATCTTCCGCCGACGATAATCAGACCGAAAATTGCTATGTCTTTAACAAATACGACGACATCTTCTTTAGCTAATGTCTTTAATTCTAGACCGTCAATGATTGTACCTATAATGTTAGGAATTTCAAGTTGCACAAAGTCTACTACAACTAAAGCGGCCAATCCAATTAAAAAGAATATACCGTACTTTAAATAATATTTATTGATGTGTTTACCAAATAACATTTTGTCTCCTCCAAATGACGCAAAAAATAAACTCCTTATCAAAGGATAAGAAATTTATTTCAATATATATAGGACTCCTATTGTACCTTTGCCACAGTGACTAGAAATAACACAACCGGCAGGTGTTTCATGCAAATTCTTAACTTTTATTTCTTCATTTAATCTTGATTTTATATATTCGCTTGATTTGTCTGCTAAAGAATGAGTAATCATCATGAACTCGTCATCAATATTATCTTTTTCTTGAAACACTTCATTTAGCATTAAATCTATACCGTTCTTGATATTACCTCTACCTTTTTTACCGACAGCCATAACTCCGTCTCTAACCTTTATTATCGGTTTGATTCTTAACATCCCTCCGAAAAGAGCTGATAAAGCATTAAGTCTCCCGCCTTTATATAAATATTCTAAAGTATCGATAACGAACTGTGATCTAACCTTTGGAACAAGCTTCTCGATTTCTTCTTTTATCTCTTTGGCAGTCATTCCTTGTTCTACCATTCTTGAAGCCTTCAAAACTAAAAGACCAGTCCCTGACGAAAGGTTTAAAGAATCAACTAAATATATATCTTCACTATCCAAAGTTTGTTTAGCAACGTTTGCACTTGAAAAGGTTGCGGAAAACTTTGATCCTATACCCATATACAAAACTTCATAACCTAAATCAAGATACTTTTGAAATACTTCTACAAAAGCTCCTGGTGATGGTGCTGCAGTTTTAGGTAGGGCTTTTTTTGATGAAACTAAATCATACATTTCTTCAACATTCAAACTAACTCCATCTAAATAAGACTCTTCATTAAAATTGACATAAAGGGGAACAATCTCAATGTCATTTTTTTTAATGAGTTCTTTTGATAAATCGCAAGTACTATCGGAAATAATTTTTACTTTTTTCATCTTTTCCACCTCTTAAAAATTATAACTAAAATTAGTTGATTTGTAAACAAATTTTAAAATTAAAATCAGTGTTTAAAACTCATTCTAAAATGATATAATAGTAAATATGAGGTGGGAAGATGTATAAAGTAGAAAGAAAAGATGTAATAGAAAATGTAAAAAGAATGATGTTATACTCTGTACAAACCTTGCATAAGGAAGTAATTGATGCCTTCGAAGACTCAAGAGATAAAGAGACAAATCCTTTAGCTAAAAGCATCTTAGATAAGATTTTAGAAAATCACGAAATCGCTAATTCTAAAGATATTCCTTTATGCCAAGACACTGGTATAGTTGTATGTTTTTTAGAGATTGGTAGAGAACTAGTTTTTGATTATGATTTAGAAGAAGCGATTAATGTTGGTGTTTCTCAGGCTTATATAGATGGCTATTTAAGAAAGTCTATCGTAAGACATCCACTAAACAGAATCAATACTATGGACAATACCCCTGCGGTGGTGCACCATCAATTTATACCAGGAAATAAGTTAATTATTCATATCGCTCCAAAGGGTGGCGGTAGCGAAAATATGTCGACTCTTAAAATGCTTTCTCCTTCTGAAGGCCGAGAGGGAGTAATTAACTTTGTGCTTGAAACAATAAAAAATGCAGGTGGAAGACCATGTCCTCCTTTAATAGTTGGTGTTGGAATCGGCGGCAACTTTGAAAAGTGCGCTTGGTTAGCTAAAAAAGCAATTCTAAGACCATTAAACGATGTAACAGAAAACGAAATAGATCGCGACTTGGAAACTGAACTTATGGAAAGAATCAATAAACTTGATGTCGGGCCAATGGGTTTAGGCGGATTAACTACTTGCATTGGAGTTAAAGTGAACTCTTATCCTTGCCACATTGCTTCACTTCCAGTTGCAGTAAATTTACAATGCCATAGCGCAAGAAAAGATGAGGTGATTCTAGTTGGAAAAAAGATTGACAACACCAATAACTGAAAATCAAATTAAAGATTTAAAAATTGGCGATGAAGTTCTTATAACAGGATATATCTACACAGCTAGAGATGCCGCTCACAAATTACTTGTTGAGGCTATTCAGAACAATGAAGAACTACCTTTTGATATAAAAGATCAAATCATTTATTATGTTGGTCCCACACCAGCCAAACCAAATCAAGTAATCGGTTCTTGTGGTCCAACATCAGCTTATAGAATGGATAAATACAGTCCTTATCTGATGGAAAAAGGATTAAAAGTAATGATTGGTAAAGGCGATCGTTCAGTTGAGTTCAATGATGTAGTAAAGAAATACAAAGGTATTTACTTACTGGCAATCGGCGGAATCGGAGCTAAACTTTCGCAGTGTGTTGTAGAAAATGAGCTTATTGCTTATCCACACTTGCAATCAGAAGCAATTAGAAGATTAAAGGTAATTGACTTCCCAGCTATTGTTGCAATCGATACCCTTGGTAATTCAATCTATTAACAAACTAAAAGGCTTGAAATTTAAGCCTTTTTTTTACAAAAAAAGTGGCTTTTTTTAAAAAGCCACTTAAACATATTTATTCAGTTTCAATAAGTCCGTATTTTCCATCATCTCTTAAATACAAAATTGAAGTTTCTTTATCTTCGTTCTTGTATATGAAGAAGTCATGACCTAATAATTCCATCTGAGTCAATGCTTCTTCGAGTGATAAAATTTCCAATGTAATTCTTTTTTTCTTAACAGGAGATATTAATTCTTTTTCTAATTCATCTAAGTCAAAATCATCAGAGGCAAACGTATCTCTTAACCCTACTTTTTCTTGTAAAGACCGGTTCATCTTGTGTTTGTTCTTCCTTAATTGCGCTTCTAATTTATCCACTGCCTTATCTATAGCAGCATATAAATCGCGGTCTGATACTTCAGCTCTTAGAGTTAAGAACTTGATTGGGATTGTAATCTCTACTTTGGTTCCATCGCGATAAACTTTACAAACTACATAAGCTTCTAACTCTTCAGTAAAGATTTTGTCAATCTTGTGAAGCTTCTTTTCAATGTAGTTTCTGATCGCATCTGTAATCACAAATCCTGATTTGCCAACAATATCTAGTTTCATAAAATCACTCCTTTTTTATATTATATGACCACCTTTATTATAGCACTGATATTTTACTAAGTAAATAAAGGTGGCTTTTTTATTCTAAAAATTTCCAGTTAGAAATATCTAGATACTGAAGCGAAAAGAAACAAATTCGCTTATAAGGTTTTAAAAGATACCAAAATGTGGCCATTTCCTTAAGCAAAAAATCATCTATTAGAATAATTAACTCATAACTTGAAGAAAATTTTAAAACTTTTTTATAGATCGTTTTCAAATTTCTATCCAAATAACTACGTTGCGACAAGTTTAAAGGCAAATCATATAAATAGTAGTAATGAATTTCTCCTTCATCAATTGGAACAATTTCTTTTTTTAAGTCTGGTTTGTACTTGACTTCACAATTAGGGCATATTTCCGGAAAGTAAAATAAAAAGGCAAAACCATTGTCGGTATTAAAGAAATTGTCACAGAGTTTACATCTCATATTCTATCTTCTATTAAACTCAATAATTTTATTTCGAGCTTTAATCATCGCACTACTTTTTTCTCTAGCAAAGAAAACAACCATTCCATCATCACCACTTCTACCGACTCGACCTGCTATCTGTATTAGAGTAGCCTCATTGTAAACTTTATTGTCTGTTTCAATAACAATCACATTAACATTATTAAATGTAACACCTCGCTCAAGAATGGTTGTGGAGATTAGAACTTTGAAATTACCATTGATGAAGTCTTTTAAAACTATCGCTTTATACTTTGTTTCACTAGAAATCAGACCGCAGTTAATCTTCAAGCCTTCCAAATAATCTTTAAATACTTTGCCTTTGTTGATTGAAGGTAAATAAATTATTAACCCTTTATTGTTATCAATTAGAGTTGTTATATATTTAATAATTCTTTCACTCTTGAAATCATCTGCTTGAACAAATAAAGGCACACACAAGTCTTTCTTATGAAACCTTCTAGGGATTAAATGATATTCAAGTTCTTTTTTTTCTATCTTTTGCTCATACTTCTTACTTAATGTAGCACTCATATAGATAAACCTCGCCTTATCCTTCTTAGCTTTGTCAATCAATCTTTCCAAGAAAGGATTATCAACAAAAGGAAAAGCGTCAATTTCATCTATTATCAGCAAATCAAATTCTTGATAAAATTTTATCAATTGTTGAGGTGTAGAAACAAGTAAATGAAAAGATTCCTCCAAACGTAATCCACCATATAAAGAGACAACTTTTGTTTTGGGCAAATATGTGCTGATTCTTAACTGCACCTGCTTGATGATTTCAACTCTCGGAATAACAAAAGCTACACTTAAATTTCTGTTTAATGCCTCTACTATAACTTGAAGTACCATCTCGGTTTTTCCAGCACCGCATACTGCATGAAGAAAGGAGTCTTTTTCTTCTATAAAGTTTTTAACCAAAAAATTACTGCCATATTTCTGTGACTCACTTAATTCAAAACCTAAATCTAGTTCATGAAAAACTCTTTTGACAGTTCTGATCTTTCTGACTAAATAGAGAGTACTGTTTACTTCTTTGAATGTATAACAGTCCAAACAATACTCTATTCCTCGAAAATCCATTTTTGTGTTATCGCCATTACATCTATTGCATCTACCCTTTTCAACTGCTTTAACTCCGTATTCATAGAAATAATTGCTGATCTTTTCTATCATAATATCACCTAAAATAATATTACTTTAAGATCGTTTATTTTCTTCTTTTTATAAGAAAAATAATCCTCAAAATGAGGATTATTTAACAACTATATTAACCAATTTATTAGGTACTACTATAATTTTTACTATTTGTTTTCCTTCTATGAAAGTTTTGATTTTTTCTCTATCTAAAGCGATTTTCTTTAACTTGTCTTCATCAAGGTTATTTTGTACAATCATCTTGTCTCTGACCTTACCATTGACTGATATAATCAAATCAATTTTATCTTTGACTAATTTAGACTCGTCGTATTCAGGATATGTTTCAAAAACCAATAATGTTTCATGACCTAACATCGACCAAAGTTCTTCTGTGATGTGTGGTGCGATTGGATTTAGCATAGTTAATAAGACTTCATAATCTGATCTAGTAATTTTTTCTTGCTTATTATATTCATTGACTAAAGTCATTAACTTTGCGATTGCTGTATTGAACTTTAGATTCTCTAAATCTTCACTAACGCCCTTGATAGTTTCATGAATAATTCTTTCTAGGTCTGGAGAATAACCTTCCTCATCAGTGACATTAGGGAACATTCGCCAAACCTTATCTAAAAATCTTCTAGCACCTTTTACTCCTGAATCATTCCATGGAGTGCTCATTTCATAATCGCTGATAAACAAAACAAATGTTCTTAAAGTATCCGCACCATACTCATTGATGATTTCCATTGGATTAACTATATTGCCTCTTGATTTAGACATTTTCTCATTGTCGGAACCTAAGATCAAACCTTGTGCAGTACGTTTTTTATATGGTTCACGATGAACAACTTCCCCAATATCATAAAGGAATTGATTCCAGAATCGAGAATAAATCAAATGTCTTGTGACATGTTCCATTCCGCCATTGTACCAATCAACTTGTCCCCAATATTTCATCATTTCCTTAGATGCTAACTCTTTATCATTATGTGGATCCATGTATCTTAAGAAATACCAACTACTACCTGCCCATTGAGGCATTGTGTCAGTTTCTCTTCTTGCTTCTTTACCGCATTTTGGACAAGTGCATTTTGTGAAACTTTCGATATTAGCCAGTGGTGATTCTCCAGTGTCTGTAGGAATAAACTTTTCAACCATTGGTAATGTAACCGGCAAATCCTCATAAGGAACTGCTACAATACCGCAGTCATCACAATAGATGATAGGAATAGGTTCGCCCCAGTATCTTTGACGGTTAAAAGCCCAATCTTTCATTCTATATTGGATAGCTTCTTCACCTATCCCGGATTCTGATAAAATGCCAATTATTTTTTCCTTAGCTTTTTCAACAGTCAAATCATTAATTAAAGGACTATTGATCAAGATGCCTTCTTCTGTATCGGTATAAGCTTCCCTTGATATGTCTCCACCTTTAATGACTTCAATTATTTCTAAATCGTATTTAGTTGCGAATTCGTAATCTCTCGTATCATGAGCCGGCACGGCCATGATTGCTCCGGTTCCATAGGTAATCATTACATAATCGGATATAAAAATTGGAATTTCTCTTTTTGTTATCGGATTGATGGCTTTAATTCCTTTGATTTCTACACCGGTTTTATCTTTAGCAAGCTCTATTCTTTCAAACTCGGTTTTCATCAAGGCTTGTTCTTGATAAGCTTTGATTTCATCAAGATTTTCAATTTGATCTTTTAAATGCTCTATAACGTGATGTTCTGGAGCGATAACCATGAATGTAGCTCCATAAATAGTGTCAGGTCTTGTTGTAAAGACTTTTAAAACGTCCTTTGCATTTGCAATTGGAAAGTTAATGTAAGCTCCGCTAGAGCGACCAATCCACTTTTCTTGTTCCATCCTAATTCTTGAATTTGATTCCAGTTCATCTAAACCTTTTAATAATTTCTCAGCGTAATCAGTAATTTTCAAAAACCAAACGTCTTTTTCCATTTGAACAACATCATTATCACAACGATCACATTTCCCTCCTTGTGATTCTTCATTGGAAAGAACTACTTTACAACTTGGACAGAAATTTACATAAGTTTTGTTTTTGTAAACTAATCCATGTTCAAACAACTTTAAGAAAATCCATTGCGTCCACTTATAGTACTTAGGATCTGTTGTATCGACAATTCGAGAAAAATCAAAAGAGAAACCGGCTGATTTCAATTGATTGATAAATGTTTTTATATTTCTGTCGGTAATGATTCTTGGATGGATTTGGTTTTGAATTGCATAATTCTCAGTAGGCAACCCGAAAGCGTCAAAGCCAATAGGAAACAACACATTCTTGCCTTCCATGCGTCTTTTTCTGGATATAACATCTAATGAAAGATAGGCTCTAATATGTCCAATATGCATTCCTGCTCCACTTGGATAAGGGAACTCAACTAAACTGTAGTATTTCTCTTTCTCAGAATAATCGTTAGCAAAAAAGTATTTGTTAGAATACCAAATGTCTTGCCATTTCTTTTCAATCTTTGCTTCATCAAAGCTTGGGATAAATTCGCTCATAATCATATTCCTTTCTAAATAAAAAGTCCTTTACAAGTAATTTGCAAAGGACGAAATTTTCCGTGGTACCACCTTAATTCTGAGAAATACTCTCAGCACTTAATAAACTTTTTAACGCAAGTTATTTGCGGGTTTTGCTCACGAGTTGCACAAAACCTACTCCATAGACTAATTCTATTAAGGATTTTTGTTAGTTTTCACCATTCCTAACTCTCTTCTTAAAACATCACTTAATATACTATTTCTACATCCTCGTATTTACTTAATAATTATATCACAATAGCAGTTATTTTCAAGCAAATATAATTATTATGTATTTATTCTTCATCTTCATCGTTAGATTCTTGATTTTCTTCATTATCTTGGCTTTGTTGGTAATTTCCTTCTCTATTCAATACCCTGAAATGCAACTCTTTCTGTAAAGTAAATACACTTCTATAAGCAAACATCATAAGAATAAAGAAGATTATCGTATCAAAGTTTAAAAGATTATAAATAGCAAATAAAAAAGCCATTGGTGTAGATGCAAATGTCAACATCTTAAATATCTTCTTATAGGATATCAATCGTTTAAATCTTAAGAAAGGAATCGTTGAGATAAGAATTATAAACAGGATTATAAAAACGTTACTGAATATTCCCATAATAATTCCTGCAGTTAAAATGCTTGTACTTAATGAAGTAAACATCATCTCTATCGAACCGACATCATAAAGAGATAAGAAAGCGATTGAGCTAATCGATTGGCCGCCAATAAATACCCTTAAGTTTGAGCCTTGAATTACAATTGCAAAATCACTCAAATTCCCAGCTTCTGAAAGAGTTATCCCTTCATTTAAAAGATAAACTTCAAAATCATATATCTCAAAACTTTCTTTAGGATCATAGTTTTCAGCCGAACACATAAGATTACTACCGACAATCTCACAACCGGTATCTTGTTCATTAGGGATTATAGGCTTATTAGAAATATAAAAAACAAATGTGGAAATTGACATTAACAATACTAAAATCAAGATATATAGAAAAACAAAACCACCTTTTTTATTGTGGTAGTTTATAATCTGTTTAGGGTTTACTATACTATTAGCAAAAACTTCAAACATCTTCATCACCTACTAGAGAATATTATAACATGTTTTACCTCAACATCAAGAAAAAAACATATTTGCAGCATTTGTTGCGGTCTAATAAAAAACATTATAACAAATAATATTCTATAATCATTAATTATGATATAATTTTTTTAGGTGAAACTATGGATTACTTTACTGAAGAGAAACATTATAACACTTTAAATAACTACTACCGACATCATTTCAATAGCAAGGTTTATAAAATTGCATTGAATGGCGATTTTACCTGTCCTAATCGAGATGGTTCCATTTCTAGAATAGGATGTGTTTTTTGCACGGATTCAGGAAGTGGAGAATTTGGCGGCAAAGCAAAAGACAGCTTAAAGGATCAGTTCGATAAAATCAGGAAAATGATGCAAAATAAATGGAAAGAGGGAAAGTATATAGTCTATTTTCAATCCTTCAGCAACACCTATGGTCCAATCGAAAAACTTAGAAGAATCTACTATGAAGCTTTAAGTTTGGATAAAGACATTATCGGGCTTAATATCGGCACAAGATCTGATTGTTTCAATGAACAAGTCTATAATTTGCTTGAGGAACTAAATAAAAAAACCTACCTAACTGTTGAATTGGGCTTGCAATCAATGCATGACATTACTTTAAAATCAATTAATCGAGGTCATGATTTAGACAACTTTATTGTTGCTGTAAAGGAATTAAGAAAAAGAAACATTAATGTTGTGGTTCATATCATAAACGGTTTGCCAAACGAAACTGAAGAAATGATGCTAAAAACAGCTCAATTCTTAAACACTTTAGATATTCAAGGGGTTAAAATTCACATGCTTTATATCGTAAAAAACACGCCTTTATCTCGAATATATGACCGAAAGCCATTTCCATTGTTATCAATGAAGGAATATGTAAATATTACAATAAAACAACTTCAATTACTAAATAAAAACATAATTATCCATCGGGTTACTGGCGATCCTGACAGGAATGAACTTATCGAACCTAAGTGGACGTTAAAGAAGTTTATCGTTAGTAATGAAATCGACAAAATTATGAGAAAGAATAATCTTTTCCAAGGAGATTTATATGAATAAAAGAGCACATATTTCCGGAGTTTTTTTCAGTATTATCTTCGGATTTTCATTCATGATGTCTAAAACTGCATTAAACTATGTTAGCCCAATGGGTTTGATTGCATATCGTTTTTTATTAGCTTTTCTTGTTTTCACAATCTTGATAATCATCGGTGTTTTTAAAATTAGAATTCATTTAAAATCCTTATTTTGGATTGCTTTAGTCGCATTTTTTCAACCGGTATTATATTTTATGTTCGAGACTTATGGTTTGTCTTTAACCTCTAGTGCAGAGGCTGGATTAATGATTGCTTTAATCCCTATAATAGTTACTATTCTTTCAAGTTTAATCTTAAGAGAAAGACCTAAATTATCTCAATTATTCTTTATTATTTTAAGTGTTGCTGGAGTTTTATTGATTCAAATTTTTAGATCGGGTTTATCGCTTGATTCTTCTGCCAAGGGTTATACGCTGCTTTTCTTGGCTGTAGTTTCAGCCGCTCTATTTAACATAGCCTCAAGAAACGCTTCTAAATATTATAAGCCTCACGAAATAACCTTTATAATGATGTTATTTGGAGCAATAATCTTCAACATTATTTATATTAAAGAACTTATAATCAATGAAAATATTAGTCTTTATTTAGAAAATCTAACTAATATGAAATTAGTATTGCCTATTGTATATCTTGGTGTTATCGCTTCAATATTTGGCTTCTTCTTGGTCAATTACTCATTAAGTAAACTACCGGCTCATATCTCCAGTATATACTCAAATATCGCTACGATAGTTGCGGTAATTGCAGGAGCTATTTTCTTGAATGAAACGATTGAATTCTACCATATTATCGGTGGATTAATGATTATTTCTGGTGTCTATGGAGCCGCTCGAATAAACTATTTAAGAAATAAGAGAGTGAATTATGGTAAAAATAACTGAACTAACGCATAATTTAATCGAAGAAAAAAAGCATATCAATTTAGCTGTTGATATGACTTGTGGTCGAGGAAATGATACTCTATTTCTATCTAAAAATGCAAAAAAAGTACTAGCGTTTGATATCCAGAAAGAGGCAATTGATTCAGCTTCAATCTTGCTTAAAGAAAACTCGATTGATAACGTTAGTTTGATTCTTTCTAATCATGATCAAGTAAGTAACTATGTTAAAGAGCCAATCGATTTAGCCATTTATAACCTAGGTTATTTACCAAACAGTGATAAAATAATTAAAACCGAGACTACTTCTACTCTATCTTCTTTAAAACAGCTAATTAGATTGTTGAACAAAGAAGGATTAATCATTATCGTCATCTATCCACATAACCCTGAAGAAGGTGAAGCAATAGAAGATTATGTTTCTAGTCTTGGTTCTGCCTTTGACTGTGTGAGTTACAAGGTGCTGAACAAAAAGGATTGTCCATATATTATAACCATTAAAAAAGGATAGCGTCTGCTATCCTTTATTTATTGTCAACAAATGTGTGGAACCTTTCAAGTTTAAGGATTCTAATATAAAAATTGAAAGGGAAGTAAGTAATCTTTTGATTAAAGATGATTACTTTACTATCTCTAATTCTTCTTAATTCTTCAAGATTTTGATATGTTTCAACGATATACTTATTTTCTTCATCCTCTAAATCTACAGTTTCATAAACCTCATCAATAAACTTTAATAAATTTCTTTTTTCTTCATGAGGCAATTGCTTTATAACAACATTGTTATAAGGCTCTAATTTTGGATTTTCATAAAATTTATATAATAGATTGACAAGTTTTCTTAACTCAATTTCAAATTTGGAGTTGATACGGAAAACTTTTTTATATTCTTTTTGTAAATCTTTGATAATGAAAAAAGTAGCTACACTGATAATCAAAACCAGCACCGCAACAAATATTACAATATCCAGAAAAACATTTAAGAAGGATAAAATCATTTATCTCACATCCTTTGGTAAATACTGTTTTAGTATTTCAACCATATCTAACTTTTCCCAAGGAACTTCCACATCTTCTCTTCCAAAGTGACCATAAGCTGCTACTTGCTTATAAATAGGTCTTCTTAATTCCAACTTATCAATAATTGCTTTTGGACGTAGGTCGAAGTGTTTGTTTACTATATCTAAAATCTTCGATTCTTCAATTTTAGCTGTGGAGAATGTATCAATACCAACTCTTAATGGTTTTGCTTCGCCGATTGCATAAGCCACTTGAAGTTCAATTTCATCTGCTAAACCACTAGCAACGATATTTTTAGCGATATAACGCATCATATAAGCAGCTGAACGATCGACCTTTGAAGGATCTTTTCCTGAAAAAGCTCCACCACCATGATGAGCTCTACCACCATAAGTATCGACGATAATTTTTCTACCTGTAAGTCCCGAGTCTCCTGAAGGGCCACCAACAACAAATCTTCCTGTCGGATTGATATGGATGGTAGTATCTTCTTTAATATATTCATTAGGAATTATCGGTTTAATCACATGCTCAATAATATCATCTCTAATTTGCTTATTACTTATCTCCGGTGCGTGTTGTGAAGAAATCAAAATATGTGAAAAATATTCACAGTTTCCGGCTTCATCAAAAACAGCTGTCACCTGTGTTTTTCCATCAGGCCTTAGATAGTTAAGTGGACCATTCTTTCTTACTTTAGCTAATTGTAAAGCTAACTTATTAGCATAATAATGGGTTATTGGCATATAAGTCGGTGTTTGATTAATCGCATACCCAAACATCATTCCTTGGTCGCCAGCTCCTTGTTCTTTGTCTTGGGCTTCATTAACTCCCATAGCGATATCAGGTGATTGTTCATTGATACAAACCAATACAGCTAAATTTTCAGCATCAAAGCCGTATTTACCTCTGTCATAGCCAATATTACTAACAGTCTCTCTAATTATCTTTTGCATATCAACATATGTCTTGGTAGTAATTTCACCCGTAACTAAAACCAATCCTGTAGAAACAACAGTTTCCACTGCTACACGTGCAAATTCATCTTCTTTTAATATCGCATCTAGAATCGCATCTGAAATTTGGTCACAGATTTTATCTGGATGACCTTCAGTCACAGATTCTGACGTAAAATATCTGTACATAAATAATTCTCCTATTCTTGAGCAAAGTGATAATAAATTGATTCGAAATCATCCGCATACTTAATAAATCGATCGACTATTTGCGGATCAAAATATGGATAGAATTCTAATTTGACTAAATCAATCGCGCGTTGATGTTTTAACTCGCGTTTATAATTTCTTGGTTGTCTTAATATATCATAGATGTGGCTTAATAAAATAACCTGAGATTCTCGATTATTTTGAATACCGTTCATTTCCTTAATAAAATCTTGATTTGCAGTTTTTTCAAAATGTGCTCTTACAATGTCTTCACCTTTCTTATCAAGTTGAAGTCTTTTTATAATGACAGAACCCACTAAAGTCTTTTCTCTAATCTTTTGATAATCAGATTCATCTAAATGGTCTTTTTTATCAATATCGGAAGTGTTCAAGATTTTTTCTTTACCAATATGGATTAAACTGTAATCATAGATTTCTTGGCATAGTTTGGAAGAATAACCAAGGAAATTACCTAATTTAGCTGCCATTTCCGCGACACGTTTAGCGGCATGAGCGAAGTTGATTTCCATTGAATCTTCTCCACGCTGTTTGTAAACCGTAATAACATCAAAAACGTCGGATACAACAGATTTAAAATCTTTTTCCATCGCTTGTCGTTTAAGAAGTTCTTGTTTTCTTTTATTATTGATATCTTCAGAAATCTTAACGGTTGAATACAACCCAATCATGAAGATAGCTAAAACCAAAGTTCTTAATAATAAGTCGATTAAAATAGCTGCATTATTCATGGATAGATAGTTCCATAAAGTGGGAAAATCACTTGCGTAGTTATAAACTGGATAAAGAATAATGACATGAATAATCGTCATGACAACTATCGTAATCTTAAATATTACATTTAAGAGCTTAGGATCTTGGTATAAGGCAATAACAACTAGAGCAAAGTAGATTAATGAATAACCTGCTTGAGTTATTGAAAAGAAACCTCCGTCCATCGTTTCGCCTAAAGTAAGTCTTAGCTTGATGTAGACAGTGACAGCCATCAGCAAAATATATACACCAGAAACATATTGAGCCATTTGCTGCTTCTGCAAAGTCATTGGCTTTTCCATATTTAGTCTTCTAACCAATCTTCCTGCAAAGAACATAATTAAGAATATAACAAAGGTAACAATTAAATTTACGCTTCTATTAACCCCTTCAGAACCAATAATGGTAAAAAGCAAAAAAACAATATTGGTAATAAAAATGATATTTCTTATCACTCTATTTTTTCTGTATAGAACGCTAGTCTCATCTAAAATATCGACACCAGCTTCAAAACTGAAACGACTTACTAAGAAGTCTTTAATTTTTGTGAAAAACCTAGGAGATTTTTTCTTTCCTGAAACTTCTAGGTGTTTTGCGTTTGCTGCTACTTTGTTTTCGTCGAAACGGTTTTTAAAAGTAGTGATTCTAAAAAAATCTACTAACTTCTCGATAAAACCTTTTTTCTTAACTTTCTTTTGAGAGACGGAGTCAAAATAATCATCTATTTGCTTAGACCCTAAACTGTTTAAATCTCTATTTCTTTTAGAAGAATCATTCTTCTTAAAAAAATCATCTAAAGTTTTTTCTCGATTATCCAATTTTCTCCCTCCCTCTTTTTAATTTTTTTATAACCTATTCTGATTAGAATAGTTGCGGTTCTTCGATGACTGTAGGATCTTTCCTAGCTTCGTTTTCATTCTCGATTTGCGCAACTCTTGTTGAGGCTGCAGCGGCTACCGCTCCGACAATATCATCTAAAAAAGTATGACAAGCGGCTTTATCGCCTTTACCGTCATAATTTAATTTAGAAACAATTCCTGGTTTATTCACATCTATGTCACCAAAATTGGTTTTACCAATTGTTCCATACAAGCCAGCAAGTTCAATGCCGAAAAGTTCGTCAATCCCAAACATACCTAAATCAGACGCAAGAATTGATTGAATTGGACCTTGGAAAGCTTTTTCTTCAGTCAATCTGTCGATTTCAGCGCCTAACTGTAGGATATGGAAAACATCTCTTAATGATAAAATCTTCTCTACTGATTCTTCACATTCTTGATATGAAATGCTGTCATTCCACTTTGATTGCTGACGAAAAGCTATTTCTGCTATATCAGATACTTTAACTCCTCTTTTGTTCAACATTTCAATGTTCATTTGTAACATTTCATCTCGTGAAAACAAATTTCTATTACGATTCATAATATTCACCTCGACTTTAAGTCATTCACACTTTTAGTACTAACTAGATATTATAACATAATATCTTTAATTTATAAATATCTCATTTTAAAATCTGACCCTTGTGAAACATCTGTTTCCCAAGTCCGTTCATGAAAGCCTGGATATCCATTTCTTTCTTTCCTTCTAGTTGTATTCTCTTAAGATTGATTATTCCTGAAGCGGTTTGAATCCATAATCCAGACTTGTCAGCAATAACGATTTCACCACATTTATCAGACATATCTTGATCCTTATATTCAACTTCAAAAACTTTGACTTTTTTGTTTTCATAAACAAAATAAGCAATAGGCCAAGGATTTAATCCTCTAACAAAATTATACAAGTCTCTTGCTGTTTTTGAAAAATCTATGACTAGCTCTTCGTTCTTAAAATTATAGGCATAAGTAACTAAATTGCTATCTTGTTTTATTGTTTTAATATCACCTTTTAAAAGTTTTTCTAAGGTAATTAAAAGCAAATCAGAACCAAGCTTACTGAGTTTATTCTCAATGGTTTTGACATTGTCTTCTTCTTCAATTTTAACACTAGCTTGAGATAGTATATTTCCGCTATCTAAAGCCTTTTCCATATATATAATACTAACTCCAGTTTCAGAATCTCCATTAATTATCGCTTTGTGCATTGGTGATCCGCCACGATACTTTGGCAACAATGATGCATGGACATTAATTGCTTGAAATTTTGATGAATAAAGTACAGATTCCGGAATTAGTTGTCCATATGCTGCAACGATAATAAAATCAAATTTTTTGTCAATTATTCTTTGATTACTCTTTTTAATTGATACTGGTTGAAAAGTGTCTATGCCTAACTCCACTGCCTTATTTTTTACAGGGGTTGCAGTTAAAATTTGTTTTCTACCAACTGGTTTATCCGGTTGGGTAACAACCAAATCAACACCATATTTCTTATGTAAATTTTCCAATATCTCAACAGCAAAATCCATACTACCCATAAAACATATTTTCATATTATCCCACCTACCCAACATTAGAGTAATTATCGATACTGATAAAAATATCTTCTTTAATATATTTATCAATAGTTTGATTGATTACTTCACTTATATCTTCTTCATTTCTATGCTTAATTAAGACAGTCGCTTGATATTTATTGTTAATTCTCATGGTTTGATCCATCGCAGGACCCAATACAATTATTTTATTATCGAAACTTCTTTTTAGTTCTTTAGCGATTTCTAAACCGGCAAAGAAAATATCACGAATTTGTTTGCCGCTTAAAATAATATTAATCAAATAATAAAACGGCGAATATCTTGCTAATCGTCTGATCTTCATCTCATGAAGGTAGAAACCTTGATAATCGTTATCACACGCATACTTGATTGCATAGTGTTCAGGATTCATAGCTTGAATAATGACATTACCCTCGATATTCCTTCTACCTGATCTTCCCGAAACTTGCATTATTAACTGGAATGTTTTCTCGGGAGCTCTAAAATCAGGAACAAAAAGATTTGAATCCGCTTGAATGATTCCTACGAGAGTAACTTTAGGAAAATCCAATCCCTTAGCAATCATCTGGGTTCCGATTAAAATATCTCCATCTTTACTAAATTTATTCAGTATCGTTTCATGTGAGTTCTTTTTTCTAGTTGTGTCGTTATCCATACGATATACTTTCGCGCTTGGAAAATTTTCGTAAAGATACTTTTCTATTCTTTGTGTACCACTACCCATAAAACTTAACTCTTTTGAACCGCACTTACTACAAACATGTGGAGTTTTTTCTTCATGATTGCAGTAATGACATTTTAAGGAATGAGAAAACTCGTGATAAGTTAATGATATATCACAATTAGGACATTTAAAAACAAAACCACATTCACGACATATGACAAAGTTAGCGAAACCTCTACGGTTTATAAGCAATATTATCTGTTCTTTCTTCTCTAATCGATTATTGATTTCATCTATGAGTTTAATTGATAAAGGAGAAGAGTTTCCTTGTTTGAATTCCTCAAGCATGTTAACCACTTCAATCTGTGGCATTTTCGCATTTAAGGCTCTTTCCTTGATTTCTAGCAGTTCATAATAACCCTTCTTAGCTCTAGCGTAAGATTCAATATTAGGAGTAGCTGATCCCAACAAAAGAGGTGCTTGATGATACTTGCTTCTTCTTTCTAAAACATCAATCGCATAATATATTAAACCACTGGTTTGTTTATAGCTTGATTCATGACATTCATCGACGATGATCAAACCTATATTCTCCAATGGAGCAAAACAAGCACTTCTAGCACCTATTACGATTTTTGCTTCCTTACGGATTATTCGTCTCCATTCGTCATACTTCTCACCGCTTGATAATCCCGAATGCAACGCTGCAACAAGATGGGAGAATTTTTCTTTGAAACGAGAAATCATCATTGGAGTTAAAGCAATCTCAGGAACTAATAATAGAACATTTTTATTGTCTTCGATTACATTTTCAATTGCTTTAAAATATATTTCGGTTTTACCAGATCCAGTTACACCGTGTAACAAGAATGTTTTTTCTTTGTTTTTATCTTTGATTATTTTATTATAAACTTCTTCTTGAATAGGGTTTAAAGTAACTGTCCCTTTATTTGACTCATACTTTGATTCAATGTTGCGATATACTTCTTTTTCAAAAATCTCAATATAACCATTCTTTTCTAAAGTTGATATCACAGAGTCGCTTATATTAGTTTGTTTCTTTAAAATTATATATAACTCTTCAGCTTTTTCTTTTAAATATTCAATTACCTTCAATTGTTTTTCTGTAATCTTTTCTATTGGTTTTGAAGTTAGCTTTACAAACCGTTTTGACAAATTTCTCTGTTTTTCTTTAATATCATAACTTTGAACAAGATTGTCTTTTTTAATTTCATTATTGATTTCTGAATATAACTCCTGAGGAATACTGTCTAGATATATTTGTGTTTGGTATTTAAACAGTTCTTGGAGATTTTCACTTATATTACTGTAATTCTTAACAACAATCTTAGGTTTATATATAACTTTTAAAGCTGATGGCAACATAGTTTCTAATACAGTAATTAATAAAACGTTGCTCTCTTTAGATAACTCTTTTGCTAATTCGATCAACTCTTTATTCAAGTATGACTCTAAATCTAATATTTTAAAGATTGATTTAAGCTCTTTTTTAAACTCTGTTTCTTCTGAAAATCCAAGAACAAATCCCATAATTTTTCGATTTCCGAAAGGAACTACCACTCTTGCTCCAAGTTCAATAAAGTCCCTGAAGGTTTCAGGAACAAAATAATCATAAGTCTTATTAACATTTTTTGATTTGACATCTACTAGAACTTGAGCGATCATAAGTAATTCTCCTATAAAACATTATATCAAATATTACTGAACAAATAAATAAAATCCCTATCTTTTAATAATTGTTAATCAATTGCATTTATTAGTGATAAAAGATATAATATTTGTGACAAATAAAATTTT
>JAVEQW010000005.1:21535-36603 GCA_034007385.1 Candidatus Izemoplasmatales bacterium | reverse complement strand
AGATTGTTGCCTATGTCAACGAGACCAATGTTATTCAAGATACCGTTGATCAATTCGTTCCTAGTTTAATTGCTTCATTAAGCGGGTTATTATTACCATTACTTACCGCTTTCGCGCTACTACCTATCCTATTGATATTCTATTTGAATGACTATGAAGTAATTTCTGAAAGAATAAGATCAATCATTCCTCAAAAACATGAAAAGAACGCCGCTGAACTTGGTTCTAGACTAAATCAAACAGTTGGTGCTTACTTAAGAGGTCAATTGATTTTGATGATCGTTTTAGGTGCTGTTGCGACAATAGTGTATAAGCTAATCGGCTTAAAATATTACTTTTTCTTCGGCTTTTTGGTTGGTGTAACCAACATCATCCCTTACTTCGGTATGATAATAGCCGCTGTTCCACCAATTGTTTACACCTTTATCGCTACCAGCGGCCCTGGTCCATTGCTTGTTTTAATCGTCAACGTGGTTTTACAGTTCTTTGAAGGTAACATTTTCCAACCGCTTATCATGTCACATCAACTATCGATCCATCCAATAGTTATTATCATCTCAATTTTATTCTTCGGATCACTCTTTGGAGCTCTTGGGGTAATCTTTGCCTCACCAATGGCAGCTTCAATCAGAGTCGTATACCGATTCTTCCAAGATTTGCGTAAAGAAAAGCAGAAGAATAGCGTTGTTGGGGCGAATGCTCCATGATAAAAAACTCTCGACCAAGAATCTATTCAAAGTTTGAAATCAATTCAATCCTGTTTTATGCAACAATGATTCTTTTCATTCCCCTAGTCTTGGTTTTTACTTACACGCTTAACATTGAATACTCGTTTGATATCAAGGTATTTTTACTATATTTATTAGGCATTACTGCTCTTCTTACCATAATTGGGGTTACGATTATCATTTTAAAAAGAGACAAGATGAAAAGACACGTAAAAGCAACTTATATTCAAGAGTTTTATTATTTGGTTATAATTTCAATTTTTGGTGTATTAGGAATTATTGTTCTATATAATTATCTTCAAGGTCCACAAAATTACATTGCTAATATCTTTGTAATCTTACTTGTTTTATTCGTGTTTATCCTTTTGCGCTTAGGTCGAAAATATTTCAACCTCAAATACACAAAGAAAAAATAATGGCTGCGTATTTGCAGCCTTTGTTATAGAAAGAAGTTTATTATGAGATTCAATCGGTTAATAAATCTGATTGGTCAAGAAAAGTTTGATCAATTAAAAAGAAAAAACATAATAATATTTGGTCTTGGAGGTGTCGGATCATTTGCTGCTGAAGCAATCGCAAGAAGTGGTATAATGAAATTGACGGTAGTTGATTATGATAAAGTCGATATCACCAATATCAACCGTCAACTGGTTGCGTTAGAATCGACAATCGGTCAATTGAAAGTCGAGGTATTCAAATCAAGGGCTTTAGATATTAATCCTGATCTAGAGATAAATGCTTTGAACAAAAAGGTTTCCATCGACAATGTTGAAGGAATTTTAAGTTCTGGCTATGACTATGTTATCGACTGTATCGACGACGTTGACGGCAAGTTAGCAATAGCCAAATACTGCCTTGATCATGGATTAAAACTGATTATGTCAGCTGGATTTGCAAATAAAATCCATCCGGAACTAATCAAGATTTCAAAATTGAATCAAACCTCGGTATGTCCTTTAGCAAAAACGCTCAGATATAAGCTAAAGAGCATCAATTATCCTTTAACAATCGATGTCGTTTATTCCGAGGAAAAACCAATAAAGGCAATTGATAATAGAATCCTCGGTTCTAACTCATATGTACCATCGACTGCCGGATTAATAATTGCTTCACATGTCATAAATACTTTAATTGGAGATGAATAAAAATGAAAAAAATAATACTAGCGGGTGGATGCTTCTGGGGAGTCCAAGCATACTACGATAAAGTCTCAGGAGTCAAGAAGACTGAAGTTGGCTACACAGACGGTGATTTTCCTAATCCAACTTATGAACAAGTCTGCAATGGTTCTAACCATGCAGAAGCAGTCTATATTGAATATGAAGAGAATGAAGTAAGTTTAAAAAGAATTTTAGATCACTTCTTCCAAATAATCGATCCGACTTTGTTGAATCGCCAAGGAAATGATATCGGCAGACAATACCGTACAGCGATTTTTTACTTTACAGAAGCCGATGAAGCATTCATAAAAGACTACATCGTTCAAGTCAAAAAAAATTATTCTAAAGAAATCAAAACTGAAGTGAAAAGAGCTGTTGAGTTTTATCCGGCAGAAGCTTATCACCAAAAATATCTAAAAAAGAATCCATGCGGATACTGTCATATAGATTTAAGTCTAGTAGATGAGATAGACAAAGAATTTTTCGAATAAAAAATCTTATAGGAGGAAAATTATGAAAAGAACAGACTATATTGGTTGGGATGAATATTTCATGGGTGTAGCTCACCTTTCAGCCATGCGTTCAAAAGACGACAGTTCTCAGGTCGGAGCTTGTATCGTAAATGAAAAAAACCGTATTGTCGGTATTGGATACAATGGCTTTCCAATTGGGTGTAGTGACGACGAACTCCCTTGGGATAAAAGCGATGATTTCCTTGAATCCAAATACGCCTATGTCGTTCACGCTGAACCAAATGCAATTTTGAACTCAACCGTCGATTTAGCTGGTTCAAGAATTTATGTCACTCTATTTCCTTGTAACGAATGTGCAAAACTAATTATTCAATCGGGAATAAAAGAAGTCATATATCTAGAACATAAATATCCTCAAGATCCAGTCTTCATTGCTTCAGAACGACTTTTCAATCTTGCGAATATTAAAATAAGAAAGCTGGAAAACTATAATTTAAGGATTCAAAAACAATGAAAGAGTTAACAAAGCATTACCTCCCTTTTATTAAGATTTTAATCCTTCCTTATCTATTTTTCATGTTTATTCTTTTTTATCCGATTGCCTATTTTGTGGACACTCCTGGAGGAATAACAGAAGTAGAAAGCATTATTGCGATTGATTATAATGAAGAAAAAGAAATCAAAGGAACGATTTCTTCAACCTACATCGTCTCAATCAACCGCCCGACCTTTTTCCAGTTTATGCTTAGTTCTTTCTCCGATTATAACTACGCCAATGTTATCAGAGGATCTTATGCAAATTATACGAATCAAGAAATTAGCCAGATTAGTTATCTAGATAAAGAAACAAGTGTAAATGCTGCTATTATCGTCGCTTATCAAAACGCTAAAGACGATAATCCGGAAATAGTGATTGATTATTATGAGAAAGTTATGGTTTTTGGAAAAGCAACTTATCTTTCTTTTTATGATGATATCGAATTTGGGGATGAGTTTTTATATCTTATAGGTGATAATGACGCAATTGTCGATGATTATACCCAAATCGGTCCAAACACACAGAATTCTTCCAGTTACGAGTTTTTCTTTAAAAATTCTGAAGGCGAAACTTATTCAAGGATTTTAACTAAAGATTCAGAAACAAATCTCTTTGGCATTACTCTAAAACTCTATTACTTAGTCGATAAAGATACAACTTATCCAAAATACACCGAGCAAAACTCAAATATCGGTGGTCCAAGCGGTGGGTTACTCCAAACACTGGCTATTTATAATATGCTTGTTGAAGAAGACATTACCAAAGGCCTAAAGATTGCCGGTACAGGAACAATCAATTACGATGGATCTGTTGGTTATATCGGTGGGGTAGAACAAAAAATCATTACTGCTTACTTAAATAAAGTTGACGTCTTTTTTATACCATTCTTAAGTGAAACCTACACATACGACAACTATCTAGAAGCCTTAAATGCTTGTGAGAAACATGGAATCGATCCAACAGGGTGGTTAGTTCCCGTCGCTTCTTTTCAGGATGCACTAGATTATCTGGCTGAGGTGGAATAAATGATGAGTAGATACAAAGAATTAGTTAAAGACTTTAATAATGATTTTTCTACGAAAGAAATTTCCAGCGCATATCTAGGCGCATTCTTTTATACTACTATCATCGCATTGCCATTATTGATTGCAATAGCTCAAATTGTTTCCGTATACCTTTACTGGTTGACTTTCTGGGTTATTTTAATTATAATTGTTATGTTTTTGTTAAACTATCTATTTCATAGATTAACCAGAAAAGCTTTAATACTAAAAAGACCTGATACAGAAGTTGATATTTGGCGATTATTTATCTTTCAACAGATATTTATCAATATCTTCTTTGTTATTATTGGTTTAATATTTATCTTCATCCTGATTCCCATTTGGATGGTATAGGAGTTATTTATGACAATTTGGATTATTACTTTAATTACTCTAGTCGCAATTGACCAAATTTCTAAGATTTGGGTTTCTTCAGCACTTGAAATCGGCGAAACCATTCCTGTTATCAAAGATTTCTTTCATATCACATATACAAGAAACACAGGTGTTTTATTCGGTGGTTTAGAGGGAACCGCATCAGAATATTTCTGGGTATTTTTAATCTTTGCCACTGCCGCAACTATTATTTTCGGCTACATGTTCATCAAAAGCGACTTTAAAGATAAACGCTTGTTTGTTTTCCGTTTATCACTTGTCCTTTTGATTGCAGGAAGTATCGGTAATGCAATCGATAGAGCCGTACAAATCGATCACGCTGTTGTCGACATGATTGATTTTAGAGGGATTTGGCAATACATTTTTAATTTTGCCGATACATTCTTGAATGTAGGAATTTTCTTCTTCTTTATCGATTTATTCTTTCTTGAAAAGAAAAGGGTGGCTTCTTAATGGATAATTTTATTTATGAATATCTAGTAACCAATGAAGACAAACTTGATCGGATCGACAAGTTTCTTTCCGAGAAACTTGATGGATTTAGTCGCTCTACTATCAAACGGATTATTTTGGAAGAAAAGGTATTAATCAATCAAGCAAAGGTAAAAGCCAGTTATAGAGTAAGACCCGATGACTTTATCGAAGTAGAAGAAGTTGATTTTTCTGAAACTGATGTAATTCCTGTAAAGATGGATTTAAATATCATATATGAAGATGATGACGTTTTGGTAGTTAATAAGCCTTCTGGGATGGTTGTCCATCCTGCTCCTGGCCATTATCAAGATACGTTGGTAAATGGTTTGCTCTATCATATCAATGAACTTTCAAGTGTTAACGGTGAAAAAAGACCGGGAATAATCCATAGGATCGATAAAGATACTTCAGGTCTTTTGATGGTCGCAAAAAACAATGTCGCCCATGATATACTTGCTAAAGAACTTCATGATAAATTGACAAAAAGAGAATATTACGCCATTGTCGAAGGCGTAATAGCCAATAAGCGCGGCAAAATCAATGCGCCAATCGGAAGAGATAAATCAAATCGATTAAAAATGACGGTAACGAAAGACGGAAAAGAAGCAGTGACCAATTTTGAAGTTATTGAAACATTCGCTGATTCAACTTTGATTAAATGCATTCTCGAAACCGGTAGAACTCATCAAATCAGAGTACATATGCAATATATTAATCATCCTTTAGTCAATGATTTCGTTTATGGAACTGCAAAAACAAACGACTATGGTCAATACCTTCACGCTAAGAGTCTTGGTTTTACTCATCCTAAGACAAAAGAGTGGTTAGAATTTGACTCTGACTTACCTCAAGAATTTATCGATTATATCGAAAATAAAAGAATTAAAAGCTAAGTGCCTTTAATTCTTTTTTTTACATAATTTTCGCGATATTTTTGAAATTCAATTTAGCTATCTTTCTAAAAATCTCTTCGCCGTACTTCAGTTTAATAACCTTGGCGATCGCATCAACTCCAGGCCCAGCACCTTTAGGGAGCTCAATACCCAGTTCTTTGCTTAACTTATCAAACTCTTGCAGAAAGTAATATCTAGCAATTATAGCCCCAACCGCTACTGCCTTATGAACGCTTTCCGCACCGGTTAAGAAGGTAATATCCCTAACTACATCTTCCCCTGCCAAATACTTATAGTAGTTCTCTTGTGAACAAAATTGGTCCAAGATTAGTTTTTGATAGTCATTATGCTTATTTATCATCTTTTTAAAAGCGTGGTTATGAAGATAGGCTTTAATTTTATTCATATTGAAACCTTTATCAATCAACTCGTTGTATTTTAAGTTATTAGTTATTAAGACCCGATGAGAAATTTTGTTTATCAGTTTCTCGCCAATAATCAAGATTTGCTTGTCAGAAATCTTCTTCGAATCCTTAATATCAAGTTCATCTAAAAAATGATAATCATTAGGCGTTACATATGCAGCACATACAACAATCGGCCCAAAAAAGTCACCAGTACCTACTTCATCTGAACCAATGACTCTTAAAGGCAAAAATTGATTCTCATAAGTAGGTAAAACCTCATCGTCTTTAACAATCTCAAGGCCTAAAGCATTAGCCCACTTATTATACTCATCCTTTGCCATTTCTCCTTGAAACATAACTTTCATAGTCTTGAAAACGGTAATGGTCAGACTATCGGTTTTAAACAGATACTTATGGTTAGGATTGTCTGAGGTTACTTGGATTTTCTGATAATAATTCATTAATTTTTCTAAATATTTATCATTAATTGTAAAAACATAGTTCATCATCTTCAACTCCTCTTTTTATTTTACCATAAAATGTGATAAAATAGAAAGAGCGAAAGAGAGAAGAATATGTACGCAGAGATTAAAAAACTAGAATTTGATAAGATTTTAAAAATCCTCATAAATTATGCCCATACAGACCTTGGAAAAAAACAAGTTTTAGAGATTTATCCTCTTTCAAACGTTGATGAAGTTAAAGGTCTGCTTTTTGAAGTTGAAGAAGCCAAAAGAATCATTGAAAGATACGATGAAACACCTTTAACCGGTGTCTTGGATATAACTGAAGTAATACGGAAATCAGAAATTGGTTCCGTTCTTTCTATTGATGAACTGATTAGAGTTGTCTCACACCAAGAAGCTATTTCAAGAACAATCAATTTTGTTAAGAAAGTCATCTCACTTCAACTTGACTTTACTTATCTAAAAGACTATTATGATAGATTGGTTTCAGTACCAGTTTTAAAACAAGAAATTGACCGTTGCATCAACAAGAAAGGCGAGATTTATGACAACGCTTCATCGAAGCTTCAAGATATCAGAAAGAAGATCAGAACAACTGAAGAGCGTATCAACTCAAAAATGCAGTCGCTATTAAAAAGCGAACAAAACAAGTTATCTGATTCTTTAATAACCATTAGAAATAACCGCCTGGTTTTCCCAGTCAAACAAGAATACAAGAATTCTTTTAAAGGGATTATTCATGATCAATCAGCCAGTGGTGAAACGGTGTTCATAGAACCGATAAGCTGTTTTGATATGAACAACGACCTATCAAGATATTTTGTGGAAGAAGCCGCAGAAATCGAAAACATCTTAAGAATGTTAACATATAAAGTAGGCGAGTACACAGCTGAACTAACTACTAATCTAGAGATTTTCACATATTTAGATATTGTTTTTGCTAAAGCCAAATACGCTCTAGCTAACGATTTTACCAGACCGGAAATCACAAAAAATAAAATCAACTTAATCAATGCCAAACATCCTTTGATTCCTAGAGATGTTGTTGTCGGAAACACAATTAATTTTCATAACTTTAACCATATTATCATCACCGGTCCGAACACCGGTGGGAAAACAGTTGCCTTAAAAACTCTCGGGTTATTAAGCATCATGGCTCAAGCAGGACTATTGATTCCTGTAAACGAGAACAGCGAAACTATATGCTTCAGTAATGTGTTTGCGGATATTGGTGATGAACAATCGATAGAACAATCACTATCTACCTTTTCTTCACACATCTCAAACATTAAGTATATACTTGACAAATCAAGTGATAATTCACTTGTTTTATTGGATGAAATCGGTTCGGGAACCGATCCAAAAGAAGGAGCGTCATTAGCGATTTCAATCATTGATTTTTTAAGAGAAAAGAAATTATACTCAATGATCACAACTCACTATCCGGAACTTAAAACTTATGCTTACGACCTAGATAACACAGTTAATGCATCAGTCGAATTTGATATTGAAACTTTAAGACCAACATATCGGTTAAAAATAGGAGTTCCTGGAACATCCAATGCGATTAAGATTGCAAGAAGATTAGGACTTAATGAAGAGATTTGTCAACACGCTGAAAACGTATCTTTATCATTTGATACCGATACTGCAAAATTAATTCAGAAACTAGAAAAACAAAGTCTTGAGTTAGATCTAGAACTAGCAAAAATCAAAGATAAGCAAATTCAATTGGAACAAGAAAAGAAAAATTATGAAATCCTTCAAAAAGAAGAAAGAATTAAACAAAACAAACTTTTAAGAAACTTTGAAGAAGAGCAAAAGCAAAAACAGCAACTTTATCTAGAAAAAGCTCAAGATTTAATCAAAGAACTTGATGAATTAAAGAAAAGCGCTTCTTTTAAAGAACATGAGTTAGCCAAACTAAAAAAAGATGTAAAAGATACATTTTACCAAAAGAGAGTTTTCCAAAAAGAAAGTGAAAAAGAGATACAAGTTGGCGATAGTGTCAAAGTTTTAGCTTACCAAAGAAACGGAATTGTAAACAAAGAACTTAAAAATAATCAATATGAAGTTGTTATGGGCGCTTTGACTCTAACGGTTAAAAAAGAAGAAATCGAATTTTACTCAAGAGAAACAATTGATGAATTCAACCAAAAATCTATTGCTCAAAATCCAGTTGTTAAAGAAGTCAAAGTCGAACTTGATCTTCATGGCAAACGCTATGAAGAAGCAATGCTTGAACTTGACAAATTTGTCGATAATTGTCTTTTGAATAATCTGGAGTTTGCTTATATCGTACATGGAATAGGTACTGGGGCTTTAAAAAAGGGTGTAGAAAAATACGCGAAAGAAAATCCTCATATCAAAAGCTACCGTCGCGGCAACGAAGGAGAAGGTGGCGTAGGAGTTACAATTTATCAATTTAAGTAGAGGTAATTTATGAAAAAATTTGAAATATTCACTGCTCGTTATTGTGGGAAATGCCGCGCTCTTAAGAGACGCTTAATTGAACTCAAAGACGAACTTGTTGAAGTTGAAATAATATTCAGAGATATTGATATCGAACGCTCGAAAGCAAAGTCTATGCATATAGAAGGTGTTCCTACACTAATCTACTATCTGGACGACAAAGAAATTTCTCGAACTGATGGCACTATCTTAGAAGATGATATCAGAACTATCTTGAAAGGGAATGAATGATGGACGGAATTCTCTTTATCAACAAAGAAAAAAACATGACTTCGCATGATGTCGTCAACATTGCTCGTGGAGCATTAAAAACCAAGAGAATCGGTCACACTGGAACCTTAGATCCCAATGCGACCGGTGTTTTAGTTTTGGCAGTAGGCAGAGCTACGAAACTAGTCAAATACTTTACCAATGATACAAAAACCTATAATTGCAAGTTTCTGATCGGTCAAGCCTATGATACTGACGACGTTACAGGAAACCTAACGAACGAATCGGATACATCTAATATTACTGATGAAGAGATAAAAATCCAACTAAATGGTTTTATCGGCAAAAGCCTTCAAACTCCGCCAGACTTTTCCGCTGTAAAACATCATGGAAAAAAACTTTATGAACTAGCTAGAAGAGATATAAAAATTTATGATATCGATCCAAAGGAAATTGAAATTCTATCTATTAAAAATATATTGATAACTCGCTTTGGTAAAGTAATAGAAATTGATGCTGATATTGAGGTTTCCAAAGGTACCTATATCCGCTCAATCGCCAGAGATTTAGGTGGAAAATTAAACAACTACGGATGCTTAAAAGAATTAAAAAGAACTAAAGTCAATAACGTTACATTAGAAGAATGTTATTCTATAAGTGATTTAAGAAACGGACAAGTTGAGTTATATGATCCGTTTGAATATCTTGATTTACCAAGAATCAAGGTTAATGAACTGATTAAAAGAGATATTGATAACGGTAGATTCTTGCCTGTCGAACTATTCAAAGAAAAAACAGATACGATAATCTATTCTAATGAGAACGAACCTTTAGCTATTTATTACTATGATGAACAAAAATCGCAAATGAGAATGTCGGTGAAATGGTGTTGAAAGTAAAATATTTAGATTACAATGAAACAATAGAAGAAGAAAACTTAATCCTTTGCTTAGGTTTTTTTGATGGTCTTCATAAAGCCCATCAAGCACTAATAAAAAAGGGTCAAATCATCAAAAAGGAAAGAAACTATAAATTAGCTGTTTTAACCTTTGATCAAAGCATCAAGCTTTTTATGCAGAAAAAGCCTTTTTATTTCTTGACCTCAGTAGAAGATAAAGCACAAATCCTAAAAAAATTTGACGTGGATATACTATATGTTATGAAAGTCTCTTACGACTTAATCAAATATACTCCAGAAGGATTCATTGAACAATTTTTGAAGAATGTTAAAGTATGTATAGCTGGAGAAGATTTTACTTTCGGTTATTTAAGTAAGGGAAAGGTAGACACTCTACAAAAATCGCCTTACTTCGAAACAATTGTCATCAAGGAAATCACCTATCACGGGTTAAAAGTCGGTTCAACCAGAATCAGAGAAGACCTAGATAAAGGGGACCTAGCGGAAGCTAACTTCCTTTTAGGAAGAGAGTACACAATCACCGGAAAAGTCATTCATGGCAATAAAATCGGGAAACTGCTAGGCTTTCCAACAGCCAACATCGATTTTACCAATTATTTATTGCCTAAACTAGGGGTTTATTTTACAAAAGTAATAATTGATGATTTAGAGTATTACGCTATGACAAATGTTGGGAAAAAACCAACATTTCCGGATAATCGAATAACTCTTGAATCATATATATTTGATTTTGATGACGACCTTTATGATAAAATCATTGGCATTAAGTTTCTAAAATTCCTTAGAGAAGAACTATACTTTACCAATAAAGAAGATCTGATAGTCCAAATTGAAGATGATAGAGTAAAAGTTTTAGAATTAATCAAAGAAAGGGAAAAAGAAAATGAAAAAAATCAGTAAGAAATTTTGGATATTTTTAGGTATAGCCGCAGTCTTTTTCTTGGTTATGATTATCATCTCAGCTGTACTAGACTTAGGTGAGAAACTTAGAAACATTCACCCTTATGTTGAATACGCCTTTTATGGTGTTTCTGCTATCTTGTTCATCATCTTGTTTATTAGACCGCTATTTATGATAATCTTCGCTCCAAGCTTTTCTTTAGATGAACTTTTCAGCGAAGAAGAAAATGCTAAAAAGAACTATTCGATGTATAAAAAAGTTGCGAAAAACCTTATGGAAGAAGACATAATCTCCGATGAGGAAAAACAAAAGATTACCGATTCTTTAGACGACGTTTTGGAACTCAAAAAAACCTTGTCTAACGTATTTGATGAAACAATAAAAAAAGAACTCAATAAAATGATAATTTCTCACGCAGAAACAGTATTCTTATCGACCGCTATTTCTCAAAACGGTAAACTTGATGCCATAGCCGTAATAACAATTAACTTGAAACTGATAAAGAATCTTGTGTTAAAATGTGGTTTCAGACCTAGTTATTATTCATTAGGCAAATTATCAGTTAATGTTCTTTCTACCGCAATAATCGCTGAATCACTTGAGGATATGAACTTTTCCGAACTTTTCCCTTCAACCGGTGTAAATGCTTTAGCGGAAATCCCTTTGTTAAAAACAATTACTGGATCATTCGCTCAAGGAGTAGGTAATGCGCTCCTAAGTTTAAGGGTAGGAATCATTGCTCGAAACTATTTATTTATGAATATTAAAGGCTTAAAGAAAAATGAAGTTAGGAAGCTAGCTTTTGGCGAAGCTGTCATCCTTTTACCAAGAGTTTTAGTTGAATCGATGAAGAAACTTCCATCAAGATTTAAAGGGCTTTTTGGCAAAATTTTTTAATAGGTAAAAAGATTGATTTATTAGTACTAATTTGTTATAATTGTAAAAGCGAAAAGATTTGGAGGAATTATTATGATAATTGATAAATTAAGCGGTTCAAGAGTACATTTTGAAGTGCAAGTAACAAAGGAGCAATTTGAACATGGTCTTGACCATGCGTTTGCTGTAGAAAATGAAAAAGTAACAATCAAAGGTTTTAGAAAAGGTAAAGCGCCAAGAAACGTATATGAAACAAAATATGGCGTTGAATCTTTATATGAAGAAGCAATTCAACACGTTCTGCAAGAAACATACTACAATACAGTTATGGAAAACAACATCGACGTTGTTGCTCAACCTCATATTGATTTAGATATCAACAATATCAAAAGAGGAGAAGACTTCTCATACAAAGTAACTGTAGCAGTAAGACCGGAGATTAAATTAGGAGAATATAAAAACTTAAAAGTTGAATTATTACCAACAGACGTTAGCGACGCGGAAGTAGAAGCTGAAATCAATCGCAAGTTAGAACAAAACGCGGAAATGGTAATTAAAGAAAGCGGCGCTATTGAATCAGGAGATACAGCTGTATTTGATTTTAGCGGTTCTGTAGACGGAGAAAAATTCCCTGGCGGTACTGCCGAAAATTATGAACTAGTTATCGGTTCTGGAAACTTTATCCCTGGCTTTGAAGATCAAATGATCGGTATGAAATCTGAAGAGGAAAAAGACGTAGTCGTTACGTTCCCAGAAGATTACCAAGAAAAAACTTTAGCAGGTAAAGAAGCAGTATTTGCGGTAAAAATCCATGAAATCAAACAAAGAGTAGTTCCGGCTTTAGATGAAGAATTCGTTAAAGAGCTTAACCTTGAAGGGATTGAAACTGTAGAAGTTTACAAAGAACATATCAAAAATGATCTTCAAGCGACTAAAGAAAGACAAAACCAAGATTATCTTCGTCAAGCTGTTGTTACAAAAGCAACTGAAAACGCTGAATTTGAATTACCTGAAGAAATGATCAAAGATGAAGTTCAAAGAATGGATGAAGGCACAAAAAATCAAATCAAACAATACGGATTAGATTTTGCAATGTATCTTCAATATATGGGAAAAACTGAAGAAGAATATAAAAACGAATTAGAAACTCAAGCAAAGAAAACTCTTTCTGAACAATTCGTTATCAATGAAATTGCTAAAGCAGAAGGATTATCTGCATCTAAAGAAGAAATAGAAGCTAAATACGCTGAAATCGTTGAACAATATAAATCACAAAACGTTACTTTAGAACAAGCAAAACAAGCTATTCCTGAATCAGCTATCATTTCCGAAATCGCTTATGCAAAAGCTTTAGACTTAATCGTTGAAAGCGCAAATAAATAATAGATTAAAATAACAAAAAAATTATAAAAACTCCTAAGATTTTATCAAAAAAACGATTGTAAAATATTAGGTGTTTTTTATTATCTGTGGTAAAATAATAAATGATAAACGAATATAAATGAGGTGAGTTTATGTATAATCCAAAAAAGATATTTTCTGATTCACTACCAGTAATAGCGGTTAGAGGAATAATCTTCCTTCCTGCATCTGATATTAGAGTTGAAATAGGCAGAGATTTCTCTAAAAACGCAATCGCAGAAGCAGAAGCTAACCGTGACGGACATGTACTTTTAGTGTTCCAAGAAAATCCGTTAATTGAAGATCCAGAATTCTCCGATTTCGTAGAAATTGGTATTTTAGCTAGAATAAGTGTAAAGATTAAGTTGCCTAACGGTAATTATAAAATTAAATTCGAACCAGTAACTAGAGTTAGACTTAATGACTTAATCGCTAAAGAACCTTACTATCTAATCGATTTCACATCAGTTCTTTTGGAACAAGATGATTTGAACGAAGAACAAGTTCTTTTGAAAATGCTATCTAAAGAAATCGTCGAAAACGCAAAGTTTATCTTCCGTGATTCAAAGAAAGTCTTAGAGTCTTTAAATAAGGGAATAACTTCTGAACTTTTGTCAGACTTAGTTGCTTCGGAAATGAGAATTCCAGAAAACGAAAGAATAAAATATTTAAAAGAAATGTCTATTAATAAGAGACTTAAATACTTGCTCGAAGACATAGAAAAAGAAAAAACTTTACAATCAATTGAAAACAAGATTAATGAAAGCGTCAGAAAATCAACCGATCAAAACCAAAAAGAATACTATTTAAGAGAAAAAATGCGTGCTATTCAAGAAGAACTAGGTGATTCAAAACAAAGCGACGCTCAAAAATTCCTAGAACAAATAGAAGCATCAGATATGCCTATCAAGGTCAAAGATAAAGCTTTGAAAGAACTTAAAAGATATGAGTATCTATCTCCTAACTCATCTGAATCAAATGTGGTAAGGACCTATCTTGAAACACTAATATCAATCCCTTGGGCAAAAACTACAGAAGATGAAAAAGATATCAATGTAGCTATCCAAAAACTTGAAGATTCTCACTTTGGACTAGAAAAAGTCAAAGAGAGAATTATCGAATATCTTTCAGTAAAAATGTTGACCGGAAAGAATCCGCAAACAATCCTTTGCTTATCCGGACCTCCTGGAGTAGGTAAAACCTCACTTGCTAAATCAATTGCTAAAGCCTTAAACAGAGAGTTTGTCAAAACTAGTTTAGGTGGCGTGCACGACGAAGCGGAAATCAGAGGTCACAGAAGAACCTATGTCGGAGCTTTACCAGGAAGAATAATCAACGGTATGATTAAAGCTAAAGTGGTAAACCCAGTCTTTTTGATCGATGAAATCGACAAATTGGTGATGAACGAAAGAAATGATCCGTCTTCAGCGCTTTTAGAAGTATTAGATCCTGAACAAAATCAGTTCTTCAGTGACCACTATGTTGAAGAAGACTATGATTTAAGCCAAGTTTTATTCATCACTACCGCTAACTATTTACAAAATATTCCGGCACCTTTGAGAGACCGAATGGAAGTTATCGAGTTAAGTTCTTACACAGAAATTGAAAAGTTCTATATTGCAAAACAATTCCTAATTGACAAACAAGTGAATAATCACGGTTTGGATAGTAAAAAACTACAAATAACCGATGCTACAATCAAGACTATTA
>JAVEQW010000005.1:0-21435 GCA_034007385.1 Candidatus Izemoplasmatales bacterium | reverse complement strand
TTAAGTTCTTACACAGAAATTGAAAAGTTCTATATTGCAAAACAATTCCTAATTGACAAACAAGTGAATAATCACGGTTTGGATAGTAAAAAACTACAAATAACCGATGCTACAATCAAGACTATTATCCGCGATTACACTCGTGAAGCTGGAGTTAGACAACTAGAAAGATTAATCGGTTCAATCGTCAGAAAATCAATTAAGCAAATTTTGACAAAGAATCTAGATTCAATCACTATCAAACAAGACAATCTCAACAAATACTTAGGAAAACCATTATTCAAAAATAATCAAGTTCTTAAAAGCGACATGATTGGCGTAGTTACCGGTCTGGCATATACTATGGCTGGAGGAGATACTTTGGAAGTAGAAGCAACTTACTATCAAGGTAAGAACTCACTTGTTTTAACTGGTAATTTAGGCGATGTAATGAAAGAATCAGCGATGACAGCCCTTTCTTACGTTAAGAGTAATGCCGAAAAACTAAAAATTGATCATGATTTATTGGAAAAGAATGATTTTCATATTCATGTTCCTGAAGGTGCAATTCCTAAAGACGGTCCTTCGGCTGGTGTTACTATCGCTACAGCATTAATCTCAGTACTGACCAATAGAAAAGTCAATCGTTTCATTGGTATGACCGGTGAAATTACACTAAACGGCAGAGTCTTGCCAATCGGCGGTTTAAAAGAAAAAGCCATCGCCGCTTCAAGAACAGGCCTTAAAGAAATCATCATTCCTGAAGGCAACGAAAAAGATATCGAAGACATTCCGAAGGAAGTACAAGACGTATTAAAAATTCATCTTGCTAAAAGCATTGATGACGTTATAAAAATTGCTCTACTAGATTAAGCTGTCATTTTTGACAGCTTTTTCCTGTTGAATAAATAAAGAGGAAATATGGCAAAATACAAAAGACCAATAGTCTACTTACTAGGTTTATCAATATTAGGTATTAGTGTATCATTGTTCCAAAGCACTAATTTAGGAATGGGTTCTTGGGATGCATTAAACCGTAACTTTTATGAAGGAATTCCGTTAGATTACAAATTCATTACGCCAATAATTGCTCTAATTCTAATTAGTTTAGCATATTTAATAGAAAGGAAAAAACCGAATCTATTAATGCTTTTTCCGTTTCTAATCAGTTTTTACATCGGTTCTGTCATCGATTTATTCTTACTCTTTGTCCCAAACGTGCAAGAGTTAGGTTTAATCATTAACCTTGTCTATGTGTTCTCTGCACTAATATTGGTCGCAATTGGGTTGAATATGATTATACTCTGTAATTTTCCTTTACCAGCACTAGATCAGTTTTGTCTAGCAATCGCAAGAAAGTTTAAGATTAGTTTTGGAAAAGGTAAACTTATCGGTGAAGCCTTAGCTTTTATAGCTGCTATTTTGGTCGGATTACTTTTTGGTCATCAAGAATTTTTCTTCTTTTTAGGACCAAATACCTTTATAGCATTACTTTCAATCGGCTTCTTTGTCGATGTGTTTGCTAAACCAGTTAAAAAAATGATAGGAGAAATAAATGTTAATCGAAGTTTACGCTGATAATTTAAATAAAAAAGATATATCAAATAACTGGCACTTCGCTTCACGTGCCATTGTTATTCATGATAACAAGATTCTCTTGTTACATGCAAAGAAATATGATCTTTACATGCTCCCAGGTGGACGTATCGAAAAGGATGAAACTCCTGAAGATGCGTGCGTCAGAGAACTTTTAGAAGAAACGGGTTTTACCGGTAAAATTTCTAAGAAGACCGTCGTCATCAAAGAATATTTTCCGGAAGCCAGTTGGGAGTCACATTTTTTTCTAGTATATATTTTAAACGAAGAAAAAAGTTCAGTAAATTTTACTGAAGAAGAAGTAAGTTTAGAGATTGAAGAACAATGGTTTTCAATCGACGAAGCTCTAAATTTACTCGATACTCATGATTCAACCTTTCATATGGGAAGCAATATTATGCAAAGAGAGTTCATCGCTATTATCAATTCGCTTTAAATAGGAGAACATATGTTAATTAATGCCAGCGCTATATTAAATTACAATCGCTGTCGTCGCTTTGCGGCTTTAAATGATCCATACACAGCCTTTTACTTAAATAGTGACTTTTCACAAGAAAACTCGCTTTTTCGTGATATCTTTTTAAGCCATTTATATCATCCGAATAAAGAAATTAGAAAAGCTGTGAATCTAACCTATGTTTTCGAACATGAAGTGACTCTTTCTGAAAACTATGATTTTATTATTGATGACGCAGAAGCATACTGCTTATTAACAGCCACATCTAGTGATTTCTTGGATTTAAAATTTAAAGATGAAAATAAAAAATGCAATGTCTTTACAATCAATAATGGTATCTATTCTTTAAGAACAACCAACTTACAAAATAAACATTTTAAAGAGAAATTAGAGAAACTATATGCTCAATTTGACCCACTAGGAAGAATTGTATTTAGTTATGCACTTAAAAACTATATCTTAAAAAAAGTATACCCAAACAAAAGCATTAAACTTTACTTTGCGCTTTTAAATACTGATTATAAATATGATGGAATTTCCTATACAGAAAAGCTTTATCATCTGTTTGATTTTTCAACTTTAAAAGATTTAGATGAGATGGTTGAAATCGCACTTTTCAGAATGATTAACCATTTGGAACTAAATGACTTTACTCCATGTCAATTGGTGAAAAAAGCTTGTAATCTTAATCGCCCTGGTGAATGTAAATTTGTTAACTTCTGTTATTCCCATCTGCCTTTAAATACATCAATTCTAGATTATTTCAACTCTCATTACGGTTTTAGCGAACTTAAAGGAGAAGGTAATGTCCATCATGATACATACGACCTGCTTAATGAAGGATATGTATCTATGCAAGATGTGCCGATATCCTGGTTGAAAGACCAGAATCATCTGATGCAAAGATACTGTGTCGATAATCAAACGATTTACTTTCATAATGAGAAAATAAAAAAAGGTTTGGAACAACTTAAGTATCCAATCTATTATCTAGACTTTGAAGCAATTCCTTTGCCAATACCAAGGTATGCAGGAGAAAGTCCCTATACTCAATCGGTTTTTCAATACTCAGTCCATATCGAAACAGAAGAGAATGAACTAGAGTCAATTGATAAAAATCACTACGATTTTATTGCTAATCCCAATAAGGACGAAAGGGAGTTACTTCTAAAGTCCTTACTTGAAGTTTTAGGTAGTAAAGATTCATCCATTGTGGTTTATAATAAAACCTTTGAAAAAACCAGACTGGAAGAATTTAAAAAACTCTACCCTACATATAAAAGCAAGATTGACAAAGTAATAAAAAGATTATTTGATTTAATGGATATCGTAAAAATCAATAAAGCTTTCTATTCCGATTTAGGATTCTCCTCTAGCGATCTCGAGTCTTTCAACCTGTATCACCCAGATTTAGGCGGTTCATACTCATTGAAAAAAGTCATCAAAATTTTCGATTGCGACGCTTATGAAAATCTTGTAATAAAGAATGGAGTAAAAGCTTACGAAGCCTTTGAAAAGCTTCAGGATGTATCTAAGGCTGAAGCAGCTAATATAAGGAAAAATCTCCATGAATATTGTAGGCAGGATACCTATTCAATGTACCAAATAATCCAAGGTTTAAAAGAACTGATTGGACCTGAATATCTGATAAAAAATTCTTGATAAAAAAGAATTACTATGATATAATACTTCATGCGCCTAAATCTGGATTATTGCGAATCTCCAACGCAAATATTCGGACTTACGGTAAGTTTAAAAAAAGGAGGAATGAAACAATGGCATTAACAAAAGACAGAATCAAAGAAATCGTTACAGAGTACCAAACTAAAGAAGGAGACACGGGTTCTCCAGAAATTCAAGTTGCGTTACTTACTGAAGAAATTAACCTTCTAAACGAGCATCTTAAGGTTCATAAACATGATCATCATTCTCGTAGAGGCCTTTTAATGAAAGTTGGTAAACGTAGAAGTTTATTAAACTATTTAAAATCAGTCTCACTTGAAAGATATGCTAATTTGGTTAAAAAATTAGGATTAAGAAGATAAGTTATATGCACCCGATAATTCGGGTGCTATTTCTTTGATTTATGTAAAAAAAATAAAAATTATGATATAATAATTAATTAGAGTAAACATCTAAGTAGTGAAATGGGGTAAATAAATGAAAAGAGTATTTAAAAAAGATTTTTATGGAACTGAACTAATTGTAGAAGTGGGTCAATTAGCGAAACAAGCCACTGGAGCTTGTTTGGTTCGTTATGGCGAAACAGCTGTATTATCAGCTTCAGTCGTCAGCAAGGAAGCCACTAATCAAGATTTCTTTCCTTTAATGGTAATTTATCAAGAAAAATTATATTCTGCAGGAAAAATTCCTGGTGGATTTTTAAGAAGAGAAGGACGTCCAACAGAACACGAAACATTGATTTCAAGAGCAATTGACAGACCACTTAGACCATTGTTTGCGGAAGGTTTCAGAAATGAAGTTCAAGTAATCAATACTGTTTTGAGTGCTGATCCTAATAAGTCTCCAGAGATGACCGCAATGTTTGGTGCTTCACTTTCATTAGGTATCGGCGGAATTCCTTTCGATGGGCCAATCGCTGGGGTTATGGTTGGTTTAATCAACGGCGAATTTGTTTTAAACCCTAATCCTGAAGAATTATTGGAATCAGATTTGGATTTGATGGTTGCCGGAACTAAAACTGCGATTAATATGGTAGAAGCAGGCGCTAAAGAAGTGGACGAAGAAACAATGCTTGATGCATTAATGTTCGCTCATGAAAAAATCAAAGAGTTAGTTGCCTTCGAAGAAGAGATTATTGCTGAAGTTGGCAAAGAAAGAATCGTTGTTGAACTAAAAACTGTACCTAAGGAAATAGAAGAAAAAGTATATGATTTAGAAAAAGGCCGTATCACAAAAGCCGTTTCTATTCATGAAAAGTTAGAAAGACAAAATACTATCGAAGATATCGAAAATGAAATTCTTGATATCCTTGAAAAAGAATATAAAGCTTCTGGGCTTGAAAGAGAAGAAATTGAAAGCAACTTAAGTTTTGCAAAACAAGTTCTTGAAGACATTCAAGTCAATGAAGTAAGAAGACTTATTACCGTTGACAAAATCAGACCTGACGGACGTAAAACTGATGAAATCAGACCGTTAGATTCTGAAATTGACCTTTTAGCTCGTACTCATGGTTCAGCGCTATTTACAAGAGGACAAACTCAAGCATTAGCTACTGTAACCCTGGGAGCTTTAAGAGAAGCACAAATCATTGACGGCGTTAGCGTTGAAGATGGAAAAAGATTTATGTTACACTATAACTTCCCACAATTCTCAGTTGGTTCAACTGGAAGATATGGTTTTGTCGGACGTAGAGAAGTCGGACATGGAGCTTTAGGAGAAAGAGCTTTATATCAAGTTCTTCCAAACGAAGAGGAATTCCCTTATGCAATCAGAGTTGTTTCTGAAGTATTAGAATCAAACGGTTCTTCATCTCAAGCAACAATTTGTGCCGGATCTATGGCATTAATGGCTGCTGGAGTACCAATCAAAGCTCAAGTAGCCGGTATCGCAATGGGACTTGTTAAGGAAGAAAACAATTATACAATTTTAACTGATATTCAAGGTCTTGAAGACCATTTCGGCGATATGGACTTTAAAGTTGCCGGGACAAGAAAAGGGATCTGTTCGCTACAAATGGACATTAAAATCTCTGGTATCACAAAGGAAATTTTTAAAGAATCCCTATTACAAGCAAAACATGCTCGTATGGAAATTCTAGATAATATGGATTCAGTTATTTCCGAAGCGAAAAAAGAATTATCTAAATACGCTCCTAAGGTTAAAATTATGCGAGTGTCACCAGATAAAATTAGAGATATTATCGGTGGTGGCGGTAAAACAATTACAGCTATTATTGAACAATGCGGCAATGTAAAAATCGACATTGAACAAGATGGTAGAATTATTCTAATGCACGAAGAAACATATTTCATTGATAAAGCGATGAAATTAATTGAAGATATCATTCGTGAAGTTGAAGTCGGCGCAAAATATATGGGTAAAGTAGTTAGGATTGAAAAATTCGGTGCTTTCGTAGAATTATGGCCAGGTCAAGACGGACTAGTGCATATCTCTAAACTTGACACAAAACATATCAAGAACGTTGAAGATGTGGTAAAAATCGGTGACGTTATTGAAGTTAAAGTAATTGGCATTGACGACAAAGGTCGAGTTGACTTGTCAAGAAAAGCTATTTTAGAAGAAGTAAAACAATGATATAATATACTTGTCAAATTATCCGGGTAATCGAGCAGATGCATAATCTGTTAGGAAAGTCCATGCTAGCACAAGCTGAGATGCTTGTAGTGATTGTGCTAAACGAACAAATAAGTTTAGGCGTTTAAGCGATTAAATGACGGCGAAGAAATGGATTTAAAAGGCCAAAGTATTCAAAAAGTGCCACAGTGACGAATCATATAGAATATATATGAGTGAAACGGGTAAACCCCTCAAGCTAGAAACCCAAATTATGGTAGGGGCACGGTCAAAGAAGAATTGAATTCATTTGACTGACGGCTTTTAAGTCGGAGATAAATGATTACCGGTCTTTTTAACTAAAGACTACAGAACATGGCTTATAAGATAATTTGACTTTTAAAAGCATATAACCTAACATTTATATGCTTTTTTTAAAACTTATTAATGAAATTAGGTGAACCTTATGAGTGATGAACTCCTTAAAAAAAGACAATCGAGAATCAGAAATTTTTCGATTATTGCCCATATCGATCACGGTAAATCTACTTTAGCAGATAGAATATTGGAGATGACCCATAGTGTTGAGCAAAGAGACATGAAAGCTCAATACCTCGATTCAATGGATTTAGAAAGAGAAAGAGGAATTACAATTAAACTTAACTCAGTAGAGTTGAAATATGATGCTTTAGACGGTGAACAATATATATTCCATCTTATTGATACCCCTGGACATGTTGATTTTACTTACGAAGTTTCAAGATCTTTAGCTGCCTGTGAAGGAGCTCTACTTGTAGTAGACGCTACCCAAGGTATCGAAGCTCAAACTTTAGCAAATGTATATTTAGCTTTAGATAATAATTTGGAGATAATTCCCGTTATCAACAAAATCGATTTAGAAAGCGCTGATGTTGAAGGTGTAAAAAAAGAATTAGCGGACACCATTGGTTTAGACCCTGATGACTGTATCATGGTCTCTGCAAAAACAGGCCAAGGTGTTGATCAAGTACTTGAAGCAATCGTTAAAAGAATTCCTTCACCTACAGGAAGTATTGATAAACCACTAGAAGCTTTGATTTTTGATTCCTTCTATGATAGTTACCGTGGAGTTATTCCATTAGTTAGAGTTATGAACGGTAAACTTGAAATTGGCGACGAGATAAAAATGATGGCTACAGAAGCCAAATATGAAGTCATTGATCTTGGAGTCTATCTACCAAAAGAAGTTAGCAGAAACTACTTAACCACAGGTGATGTGGGCTGGGTAAGCGCCTCAATTAAAGATATTGAGAAAATTCATGTTGGTGATACAATCACTAACTCAAAACGCCCTACCCAAAAACCATTACCTGGATACAGGCTGTTAACACCAATGGTTTATTCCGGTGTTTATCCGGTTGATGCCGACGATTATCAAGACTTAAAAGACGCGATAGAAAAAATGAAACTATCTGATGCCGCTTTAATTTATGAACCTGAGACGTCAAATGCTTTAGGCTTCGGTTTCAGAGTTGGATTTCTAGGCATGTTACATATGGAAATCTTCCAAGAGCGCTTAGAAAGAGAGTTTAACCAAAACTTAATAACTACTGCACCTTCAGTTGATTATTTGGTTTATTTGGAAAATGGCAATGTAATTCATGTTGATAATCCAGCTTTAATGCCAAAGAATCAAATGATTAAAAAAATCGAAGAACCATATGTGTTGGCTACCATCATCACTCCAAGCGATTATGTTGGTAACGTCATGGAACTTTGTCAATATAAACGTGGTGTTTTCAAGGATATGAAATATATATCCGACTCAAGAGTAGAAATTATCTATGAACTACCACTATCAGAAATACTGTACGATTTCTTCAACAGGTTGAAATCAAGCACAAAAGGTTATGCTTCTTTAGATTATGAAGTAATCGATCACCGCGAATCTGATCTAGTAAAAATTGATATTCTCTTAAACTCAGAACCTGTGGATGCTTTAGCGTTTTTAGTTCATCAAGACTTCGCGAGACAAAGAGGTTTAAGAATCTGTCAAAAACTTAAGGATCTGATTCCAAGGCAGTTGTTTGAGATCCCGATTCAAGCCGCAATTGGTTCTAAAGTCATCGCCAGAACTAACATAAAAGCTTTAAGAAAAGACGTTTTAGCGAAATGTTATGGTGGTGACATCACCAGAAAGAAGAAATTGCTTGAAAAACAAAAACAAGGAAAGAAACGCATGAAAAATGTTGGTTCAGTTGAAATTCCACAAGAAGCTTTCATGTCAGTTTTATCTCTTGAAAGCGATGATTAAAGCACTCTTAAAAAAAGAGTGCTCTTTTTTTCCCCAGTATTAAAAAATAGGCTAAACACTTTTATTTTATCCTTTATTATGTTAACATAATAATGGTGATAATATGATAAAAGGCGTTTATATTCACATTCCATTTTGTGATAAAATCTGTACTTACTGCGATTTTGCGAAAATGGTCGCAAAGGATGACTTAAAAATTGAGTATATGCAAGCTCTAGTAAGAGAACTAGAGTATTTCAGTGACCTTACAGCCCGTAGTGAAACCATCTACATTGGCGGAGGAACTCCTACATCGATTCCTCTTGATATTCTAGAAGCCTTTCTTAAAGAACTATCAACTGTTGTTAATCTAGAAAAAATCGAAGAATTTACTATCGAAGGCAATCCTTGTGACATCACCAGTGATTTATTAAAAATATTGAAAAAATATCATATTACCCGCATTAGTATGGGTGTACAGTCCATGGATAAGAATTTACTCAAATTTCTTGGAAGAAATCATACGGAAGAAGATGTCATTAATGCAATCAAATTGATAAGAGAGTTCGGTTTTGATCTAAATCTAGATTTTCTATATGCCATTCCTGGGCAAACCCAAGAAGTGTTGCTGAAAGATCTTGAGTTTATCAAAGAATTTAACCCGGAACACATATCATATTATTCTCTAATCATTGAGGATCGAACCATCATCAATTATTGGATCAATTCGAGAAAAGTTTCAGATTTTCCAGATGATTTAGCCAGAGATTTCGCTGATGTAATTGATAACACCTTAAAAGAATACGGCTATATCAAATACGAAGTTTCCAATTATGCTAAACCTTCTCATGAATCAAAACATAATTTAATATATTGGAATGTCGAAGAGTACATTGGACTAGGCTTAAATGCCAGTTCCCAATATAACTACATTAGAATGAAAAATCCCAAAAATGTCAAAGAATATATTGAAGGCACCAAAAAACATGCACTTAACATGCATGAAATTGAAGAGTATAATCCAAAATTAGAAATCGTTCTCTTAGGTTTAAGAAAAGTTGAAGGTTTTAGTCTTGACGAATATAAAAAGCGAATTAAAAAAGATGTTTTTGAAGTTTATCCAGTTCTAAAGAAACATCTGAATAACGGCCTTTTAGAAATCTCATCAGGAAACCTAAAACTGACAGACAAGGGTATGTATTTAGCTAATCAAGTCTATCTGGATATAATCTAAAATGTTGGAAGCTTATTTAAAAGAATATCTCTACTATCTAAAAGTAACCAAAAACCTAGCTAAAAATACCATTCTCTCCTATGAAAGAGACCTTCAAGATTACCTTCAATTTATCAAGAAAAACTATGAGATAAAAGATTATAACAAAATTACCACTGAGCAGATAAAAAATTATCTAAAGAGCCTTTCTAAGAAAAATATAAAGGCTACTTCAGTAACCAGAAAAATCAGTTCCATTCATTCTTTTCATAAATACCTGACCAACGAGAATCTAGTTGATAAGGACGTTAGCGAAAAGTTAAAGAAACCTAAGACAAAGAAAACCTTACCTACAGTCTTGAATATTCAAGAAATAACTGCTATTATCAATCAAACCTATCTAGAAAACGAACCCTTAGACTTAAGGAATCGGGCTTTACTGGAACTAGCTTATGGCTCAGGATTGAGAGTTAGCGAACTTCTCACCCTATCAATCGCCGACTTGCATTTAAACAAAGGATTGGTCAGTGTGATAGGCAAAGGAAATAAAGAAAGAATCGTACCTTTAGGAGAAGAAGCAATTCAAGCCTTAAGAGATTATATTGTAAAAGGCAGAATGAAACTAAACCCAAAATCACAAAATATTTTATTTGTTAATAAATTCGGTGAAAGTTTAAGCAGAATCGGATTCTATAAAATCGTACAAACTCTAGCGGACAAAGCCATGATTAACAAAAAAATTTCACCACATACATTTAGACATACCTTCGCTACTCATATGTTAGAAAACGGAGCGAATCTAAAATCGGTTCAAGAACTATTAGGACATGAGGATATCATGACAACCGAAAACTATACTCATGTATCTAAAGCCCACTTAAAAAATATTTATAATGAAGCACATCCCCGTGCAGATGGAAAAGAGGAAAATAAATGAAATTCAAACGCGTATTTTTAATAGTAATCGACTCTGTTGGAGTCGGTGAAATGCCTGACGCTGAAAAATTTGGCGATAAAGGCGCAAATACAATCGGTAACCTAGCTAAAGCAACAGGTGGTATAAATCTACCTGTATTACAAAGTTTTGGTTATGGTAATCTAACAAAAATCCTAGGTGTAGACCCAGTCGAACAACCAAGAGCTAACACCACAAAAATGGCTGAATTATCGAACGGTAAAGATACTATGACCGGTCATTGGGAGTTAATGGGCATTAAAACCACAACACCATTCAAAACCTTTACAGATACAGGCTTTCCAGAAGATTTAATCCAAGAAATCGAAAAGTTATCAGGTCGTAAAGTTGTTGGTAACAAGTCAGCTTCAGGAACAGAAATCCTAGTTGAATTAGGACCGCATCAAGTTAAAACCGGCGATCTAATCGTCTATACAAGTGCTGATAGCGTATTGCAAATAGCTGCCCATGAAGAAATCATCCCATTAGATGAACTCTATGATATTTGTCATAAAGTAAGAGAACTTACCCTAGTTGATAAATGGCGTGTCGGCAGAATTATCGCAAGACCTTATCTAGGAAATGAAAAAGACGGTTTCAAAAGAACCACAAACCGTCATGACTATGCCCTTAGCCCAACTTCTAAGACCGTACTAAACACTTTAGAAGAATCTAAGTTCGACGTTATCTCCGTAGGTAAGATCCGTGATATCTTTAACGGTTCAGGAATCACAGAACACTATGGAATCAAATCTAATCATGATGGAATGAATAAAGTAATGGAGCTAACCCAAAAAGACTTCACCGGACTTTTGTTCGCTAATTTAGTTGATTTTGATGCATTATATGGCCATAGAAGAGACTCGCACGGTTACAAATTAGCAATGGAAGAATTCGACAAGGATTTAGGTGATTTGATAAAACTTCTAAATAACGACGACTTATTGATGGTTACAGCCGATCATGGAAATGATCCAACTTTCCAAGGTACTGACCACACTAGAGAATATGTACCTCTATTTATCTATGCTCATGACTATAACGGCAAATTCTTACCTGAAAGAGGAACGTTTGCGGATGTAGGAACTACCATCGCTGCCAACTTCAATTTAAAAGGTACCGATATCGGCTGCAGCTTGTTAAAAATGTTAGAATAAACTATAAAGGACTAGCAAATTCGCTAGTCCTTTTAAGTTACTTATTGATTAACATCTGTCGTTTCTTAAGCTCTTTTTCTAAAACCTTAAACTCTTTTTTCTCTTTTCTATCAATATTATGATTCGTTTTTTTAACAATAGTCCTAATTTTACGGTTATTCTTCGTCAATCTAACGTAAGGTTTATAAGTGTTTAACACTTTCTCGAACGATTGACTTAAATTCATGATATATTTTTTACTTTCACCTAAAGTTTGATTATACTCATTGGTCAAATTCTCAATTTCGCTCTCATAAGAGATTTGTTTGTCTCTTTGTTGCTGGTGATAACGATTTTCCAATATCGATAATTCCTGTTGCTTAGTCTGGATTTCAAGTTCACGTTTGTTAGTGATACTTTCCTTAAAAGCTTTAGCTTCTTTGATGATTTCATTCCGCTTCTTGACTAAATCATCCGATCTTTGTTGAAAATCTAAATCTATACTGGCAATTTCTTGTTCGTAATCAGCAGTAGCAGCCTCTTTCTCAGTTTGCATAAGATTAATATTTTCAATCAGTTTAGCCCTATCTAAATCAGGTTGCTCCGTAAAGTAAACATCGAGATAATTTTCCAGTAAATCTTTAGTCTTAATATCTAGTTCAGCTTCAGCTGTTTTTAATTTATACTTGTAACGACTTTGCATTCTCTCTAAAGTCTGATAGAAAGTCGGTTCTAGTGGTTCAACTTTGTTAGCCAAATAATTTTTAAAATACTCATATCTTTCATAAGCTGTATTATATAAACTCTGCATTTCTTCAATGGTTTCATCACGCAATAAAACCGCTTCGTCTAGGGCTTCCTCCAAATGGTCTTCCAAAGTTTTCAATCTCCTGTTGGCATCTTGAATAATTTGGTTTTCCTCAGAAGTCATCTTGGCCTGCTGAATCAAAGTTTCATATCTTTCCTTTAGCTTATGAAACTCTTTTTCCACAACCTTCTTGCTCTTTTGTTCAGTCAAGTTCTCAACCAATAGGTTTTGTTGGTAAATCTTTGCTTGATACTCATCAATTAAATCGCTTTGTCTTTTCTTTGTCGCCATCTCCTGATTAGTGATAATGTCTTGATAATACACTCTCTCTTCATCAACTGCGGTCATAATCGCTTGAACACGGAGTTTTAATTCATCATTTGCGAGATTAATTTGTTCCTGTGCAAAACGCATTTGGTTTTCATATTTAGTCAATATATAATTGTCATCAATTTTAGTTTCATCACTGACTCTATTGGCCTGCATTACCAAAAATCTTTTCTCATTCTCAAACATCGTCTTGAAGTGAATAGCCGCAATATCATACTCTTTTAAAGCGAGTTTAATATCAGACAAAGCTTCAACCAAATCAATATTGTGATTTTCACTTTGGCGGACGTGCTTAATTAAGATATCTGTAACAATATTCAAATAACGTCTATTGATATTGTTTATCTTCATATCATGTTTCAAATAAGCATTGATGGCCTTATCCAACTTGAAGATATTAAATTTATCAGCTTCTAATCGATTAACCGATAATGCGATATCTGCACTCTTATCGACTAAATAATTCTGAACGTCTAAGATAGTGCTGATTAAATCGATATCCTGCAAATAAATCTGTCTTTCCACCTCATAAATCAATTTAGATTCAATCTCATTGATTTGTTGATTCAGTTTTAAGGTTTTAATGTCATAATTAACGTTAATCTTATGCTCTTTATTAATCTTTAAAGTTGATAAGTAATTGACTTCATCCTTGACAATCTTAGTAGCTTTATCACCGATAATCTGTGCTAAAAATGGATCTACTTTCAATATATCCAAATACAACTTATAGTATTTTTCCATTTGATTGATCAATTTTCTTGAAGATTTCTGGTATTCCAAAAAGATTCCCTTTTTCATCTTAAGGAATTTTCTCGTCATTTTTCGAGCTCTTCGTTCGGTATCCGCTTTAACTTCTTTATACTTAATCGCCCGGTTATAAGTTCTAATCAAACTCCCTAAAGAGCCTAAATTCTCGTTTTTAGCGAAAATAATCTGTTCTTTAAGTTCTAATAAACTTTGCTCAACATGATCAAAGAAACAAGGATCACCAATTAACAAATTGCCTTTTCTTTGGAGCAATTTCTTCAACACTTTTTCATAAAGTTCAAGATATTCATTATGTAAGATAACTTTTGTCTTTTCTTCTTGCTGCAAAAGATGATTCTTGAACAGTTTAAACTGTTCGAGCTTATCATTAATTAGAGTCTTGATTTCCTTCGAATTTAAATCTGTTTCTACACTGAATGTCAATTGATTATCAAGATAAGCAGTAGTTTCTTTTTCAAAGAAATCATAAATCTTGTTAAGTTGTGAATTTTTTTGCTGCATCAATAGCGCTATACGGTCATTCATTTCATAAATTTCATTGTCAAGAGAAGTGAAAAACTCCATAACTTCTGACTCATACTTTTGAATTACTTTTTCAAAAGTCTTGTTTTTATCTGATAGAAAAGCATACAACTCATCTAAATCAATGATGTCCTTTGAATAATACATTTTAAAATCATTGAAAAAATCAAAAGCTGATTGGATTAATGCTTTATTCAAATAATCGAAATTCTCAACCTTTTCTTGAATACTCTTGTACTCAAATTCCAATAAACTCTGATTTTGATTCTGAACTTGTCTCTCAGTATTTTGAATAATATTTTGTCTATCGATAATCAAAGTTTCTTGATGGTAGAAGATGCTCTTTTTAATTTCTGTAACTTTATCTCTTAAATAAGTTAAAGATTCTCTAGATTCTTCTAAATTATTAATAGTAACTTGGTGATGATTGCTTGCCTTTTTGATGATATCAGTTGAGAAACGTTCAAAAAGCGATAACTCTTCTTCAAAAGCTTTATCGACTTTTTCCTTATAATCTTTGAAATTCTCAAAACTTAATTTGGCTCTATCATCTGCCATAAGAAACTCCTATGCATTAATAATCCGGTCTTGTTTATCTTTTGACTTTTGTTTTTCTTCTTTGATTATATCTCTGGATTCAATACTCTTCTTCAAAGTTTCGCTATAGTTCAACTGGAAAATATTTAATAAATCTTTATGATAAGTATTCAACCAGTCAAAAGACTTAAAGATTTTTCCGTCATTCTCAATCACCAAACGATTTGCGAACTGCTTGTTGATATAATCCTGATAAGTTGCAAAATAATTCTCATTAATTAACGTATATTGTTGTAAATATTCATTTTCAAGCTCTTGTACCTGCCTATAAAGTTTAATATAGTCCTCAGGCAATCGCTTCTCTACAGCTCTGATTTCTTCAATCAACTCAGGCTTATTAAGCAATTTATTAGCTTCAATTTCCGCGAATTTCTGCAATAATTCTTGTTGCTTAGTAATAAAGAGCTGTTGTTTCTGAGTGTCTAGAGACTTTAAGATGTTTTGTTTTTGCTCCGGTAGTTTATCAATCTTGTTTTCTAGTAAACTTATAGTTTTGGTAATATCAGCTTCACGTTTGTAATTAAGATCATACAAGTACTTAACCTCTTGATTATATGAACTACCGATGCTAGTTCTAATGCCACTAATCATATTGAGATATTTCTTGTATTGCTTAGTAAATCTAACGCGATCTAAGAATATTTCTTTATCGATTAAATTCAACATCTTTATTAATTGTTTGTCATTTTTCTCTATAATCCGAATAATCTCTGCTTCTAAATAATCTAAATAATCATTATTCAAATTCTTTTCTTTTAAATACTCATCATTTATTTTCTTAACTCTTAACTTAAAGGTTTCATTGAGATTATTACTATTGTCAATCAGTATAGATATTTGTTTATTGCGCTTATCCTTAATCTTTATCGCTTGGAAAGCTAATGAATCATACTCCTTATCAATTATTCGTTTATTCTCTTGAGCTTGAATCTTGCTATTAGCTATAAACTCAATATCATGTTCTAAGATCTTATCCCTTACTTTGGTCATAGAATCAGCGATTTTATTATGAAAACTCTTTAAAATATCCAATGCTTCAATAATGTATCTTTGCATCTTTTCATAGAAAACTTGAGATTTACTCTTAGCTTTTAACTTTGTAAACACATCAAAAACCAAGTAATTAAATTTTTCTAAACTCATCTCATAAAAAGAATTTAGACCTTCGACTTCACTAGGAACTTGATACTTATATGCTTGAGTCAAAGCTTCGTTTTTCATATAAGTTAAAAGTGAAGAAACTTCACTGGCATAGCCCTGTTCTTTGATTACTTTAGCTTGGTAATCGATCGAATTGTTCTCGTTGTAAACTAACAGTTGTTTATACTTGCTAAGATAATTCTCAGTTAACAAACTAAAATCATTTAGTATTTCTCTTGTTTCTTGCATATAAATACTTGCAGCTTGGTAAGCAGAAGCGACCTTCTTATTCAATTGGTTATCAATTTGTTCATGTAACATGTTTCTTGCTTTTTCGACAATTGTCAAATAAGACATATTATTGTTTGAGTTGCTTAAATATCGCTTAAAAGCAGCAGTAGATGTATTGTTTGCATTAATCAAGCTCTGCATATAGTGAACAAACTCGATGACTGAGTTAGAACTAGCCAAATCTTTTTCGTCTTCAATTTGCTTTGCCTTAACAAATTTCTCGGCATACAAGTAGTTTTTCTCTTTAACTTGATTAATCAATTCCAACTTGGCGATTTTATACATAATATAAGACATTTTATTTTGCTGTTCATAAAACGCTTCATATTGGGTGATCAGCTTATCAAAACTTAGTTTATGAATCGCTTCCTCTTCCTTGCTCAAATTCAACATGTATTGAAGATGTTCACCAGCCAGTTCTTTATTTTTGTTAAGTTGCAAGACATCACGATTGATATTAAGCAAGTTACTGGTGTAATTAGTCTTTAATTGGATTTCTTCAATATTCTTATTGTGTTGATACATAGCAAAAAATTCATCATTTTCAAGTGATGCAAGATATTTTTGATAATCTCCTAAAATCTCGATATTATCAATCTTTTTTCTAATGTCAGCTATTTCTAGTCTGTTCTTCGATTCTAGAGTTACTATTTGTAAAGAAACATCATCAATCTTAGATATCAATTTAGTTAAATTTAAAGTTACTTCATTGATACGCACCATCATATTGATTTTATAGTCTTCGTAGGCTTTAGAAGTAGTAGTAACGAAACTGGTTTTTGAGTCTAAGAAATCTTGATGGAAGTCGATTAAACCATTTAGCAGTCTATCCAACTCGTCAAAACCTTGATTGAGATAAAAGGCAAAATTTGAATAAGTATCGATTGAATTTTGCAAAAAAGTAATCGGTAAAGAATAAGCCAATTTAATTTCTTCGCTTCTCTTGAATGAATCAATCTTAATTTTTTTGATCTCTTGCTGATACTTGGTAATGGTAAATTTTGTTAAAGTAGTATTTCTATGTAAAAGATACTCAGCCTTTTTTTCAATAATTTCTTTTTGTAAGATGTATTTTTTTAACCCATTGAAATCATTCTTCTCATGAGCCTCAATAATTTTTTCGTATACTTTCTTCAATGATTCTTCCAAATCAGTTTTTACTTTAGCTTCAAAAGCGATTTTAGCTTTGTTAAGCTCTCTGATTTGGTTAACATACTTTTGAATCATCTTTTGATTCAATTCGGAATGAGGTTGCTGTTTATTCTTTGAAATTTTCTTGATCGACTCTCTTTGGATTTCTAAGTTATTAGAGTTATCCTTAAACAAAGAAATAATTTCAATTTGCGTTTCTCTTAAATGCTCAAGCGATTTTAATACAGTCTGATTTAACTCTTGAGAGTCATTTATGTTTGTTTCTTTTAATGAATCATTTAACAAATCTAACGCATTTTTAGCCTTTTCCATCGTGTCTAATAAATTGTTTGCTAGATATGTATTAATGCCTTGATAGTATTCTTTTAAGTTCTCTGTCTTTCTGGTTTCTTGTTCGATAAAGTTATAGTGGACATCAACAGACTCATCAATTTCTCTTTCGCTTTCATGTATCAATTGTAAGTATCTGTTCAAAGCTTCATGTTTTCTTTCTTCAAATTGGTCAAGAATTTCTTGATAAAGCTTGTTCTCTTCCTCGATTAGCAGCGACAAATCCTCTTTATTGCTATTCATTTCATCAGCTAAAATGTCAAATCTTTCTTGATAATCGCCTTCAATGAGGTTTCTTCGTTTTTCATGAAGTTTTTCTTGTTCAATGTACTGTGAAAAACGCAAATCTTGATCTAGAGAATAATTTTTGTCGATATCTTCCAATAGTTTTTTATAAACGATTTTTTCATTATTAAAATCCCGTTTTAACTCATTTAAACGGGCTTGATATGATTCTTTATAATTAGGAAATTCGGTAAAGTAATTCAATAAGATATCGCGTTTTTTTGCCATTTAATCACTCCGATACTAACCTTGTTTTTAATTATAATATAATAATAAACATTATTCAACCGATTAGAATAAATTAGGATGATTTTTACAAGAAATTTGATATAATAGAAACGAGGTGTTTTTATGGACGAAAGAATAATCAGTAATAACCTTTTAATTGACGATGAAGTAGATGTAACTTTAAGACCGAAAACATTCAGCGAATATATTGGTCAAAAAGACGTGAAAGAAATGGTTGAAATAGCAGTTAAGGCCGCAAAAATGAGAAACGAGTCTTTAGACCATGTTTTGCTTTACGGCCCTCCAGGATTAGGTAAAACTACGTTGGCACAAGTTATAGCTAATGAGCTTGGAGTAAACATCAAATCTCTTAGTGGTCCTACAATTGAAAGGACAGGAGATTTAGCAGCTATTTTAACATCGTTAGAACCTGGCGACGTCTTGTTTATTGATGAAATTCATAGATTGCCAAAGATTGTTGAAGAAATCTTATACTCTTCAATGGAGGACTATGTTATAGATATAGTTGTTGGAAAAGATTCAGGAGCTAAGTCAATTAGAGTTGATTTAGCACCATTTACATTAATTGGTGCAACAACAAGATTTGGAGATTTAACCGGTCCATTAAGAGACCGTTTTGGAATCGTTCATAAATTGGAATTTTATTCCGATCAAGAACTTGAAGTTATCTGTCAAAGAACAGCTAAGATTTACGAATGTAAAACTGAAGATCAAGCGATTGTTGAACTAGCTAAAAGAAGTAGAGGCACTCCGCGTATCGTCAATCGTTTATTTAGGAGAGTTAGAGATTTTGCGGATATTTTAAGCGATGGTTTTATAACTCTAGATGTGACAAGAACTGCTCTAAATAAGCTTAAAATAGATGACTTGGGTTTAGATAACAAAGACCGAGAATATCTACTAGGCATTATCGAAAAGTATCATGGAGGTCCAGTCGGACTTGACACGATAGCTACTTCAATCAGCGAAGATGCAGGAACCTTAGAAGATGTATATGAACCGTTTCTAATTCAAAAAGGATTCATCAGTAGAACTCCTAGAGGAAGAGTTGTGACTGAGAAAGCATATCGTCATCTAAAGAAATCCTATCAAGGGAGTTTGTTTTAATGAAAACTAAGGATTTTGATTACAATCTTCCTGAGGAATTGATAGCACAAACGCCTTTAAAAGAGAGAAGTGATTCACGTTTATTAGTCACAAGTAGAACTGATTTTTCCATACAACACGAAACTTTTAAAAACATTATCAATTACATAGAAGAAGGATCAATATTAGTATTAAATAATACTAAAGTAATACCTGCAAGACTACATGGAATTAAAAAGAACACTAATGCCAATATTGAAGTTTTACTATTAAATCAATTTGGACTCAATCAGTGGGAAACCTTGGTAAAACCAGCTCGAAGAGTTAAAGTAGGCACAGAAATCATCTTCGGAGAAGGACTCTTAAAATTGGTTTGCACTGAAGTTTTGGATGAGGGCTTACGCCATTTTAGTTTACATTATGAAGGTGATCTAGAAGATATCTTAAATCAATTAGGAGAGATGCCTCTGCCACCTTATATTCATGAAAAACTTGTGGACCAAAGCAGGTATCAGACAGTCTACTCGAAAATAAATGGTAGTGCAGCAAGCCCAACAGCCGGATTGCATTTTACTAAAGATTTACTAAAAAAACTTGAAGATAAAGGGATTATAATAGTTTATATTACCTTGCATGTCGGTCTTGGTACTTTTAGACCAGTTGCAGTAGACGATGTAAAAAAGCATAAAATGCATTCGGAATTTTATATGGTAGATAAAAAAACTGCAGAAATTCTTAACAAGGCAAAATTGGATAACCGACAAATTTATGCAGTAGGAACAACTTCTGTAAGAACACTAGAGACGGTTTTTAACAAGTTTAATCAGTTTCAAGAATCGTCTGGATTCACTGATATATTTATTTATCCAGGTTATGAATTTAAGGCAATAGATAACTTAATTACCAATTTTCACTTGCCTAAATCCACTCTTATGATGCTGGTATCAGCTTTTGCATCAAAAGATATAATCATGAATGCTTATAACGAAGCCATTAAAGAGAAGTATCGGTTTTTCTCATTTGGGGATTCAATGTTAATTAAAAAATAAAACGGCTAATGTTAGCCGTTTATTTCTTTTATTGGATTAACTTTTTTTATTAAATAGATGAAAGGTGTATCGAGTAAAGCAACAATTACTTTGATAAGATAAGTCGATAAGATTAAACCAATCAATGTCTCGAAACTAACTGTTCCATAAAAAGCGATTGGAACAAAAATCAGTGAATCAACTAACTGAGAAAGGATTGTAGAGACATTGTTTCTAATCCAAAGATGTTTATTGCTCGGAAGTTTGGTTTTAATCCGATCGAAGACATAAACATCAATTAGTTGCGAAACGATAAAGGCTGATAAACTAGCCAGTAATAATCTTGGCAAATAACCGAAGATTACAACTAGGGAATCTTGAGCAAAATCTTCTGGGTGCGGGATAAACTCAAGTGATAATGTCATTGAAATCACCATTATAATCATTACCATAAAACCAATAAAAACAGCTTTTTTTGCTTCTTTCTTACCAAATATCTCATTTAATACATCGGTGCCTAAAAAGATAGTACCATATAAAATATTACCTAATGTAGCATCGATTCCAAACAGATAAATCATTTTTGTAACTTGAATATTAGCTAAGATTGTTGCAATAACAATCCATACAAATACTCCAAGTTTTCCAAAAAACTTGTAAACCAATAAAAATAGAGTAAAATTCACTAGCGCAAAAATTACCCATAACAACTCATTTGTCATAATTTCCTCCTAGTTTTGTTAACGCAGGATGGTTGCGAACTGCGAATCTTTAATATTATAACATTTTGAGAAAATAATACAATATTTGGTTTGATTAAATCCCGCAAATTTAGTAAAATAGATATGGATTTATTAGGAGCCATCTATAAAGAAATCAAGTAAAAGATAGAAAAAATTTAAAGAAGAGAAAAAAGGCAAAACAAAAGAGAGGTTCAAAGAACCTAAAATGAAGGTTGTATTAAGGCTCAACTATTTATTA
>JAVEQW010000058.1:6522-7844 GCA_034007385.1 Candidatus Izemoplasmatales bacterium | reverse complement strand
TGAATCTAAATTGCCTAACTACTACTGCTTTATCATCATATTATCTATATTATAACAAATATTTATTTTAAAGCAAATACAAATAAGTTATCTTCTAGAAGTTATTGCTAGTAATCTTAACATTTCAACATAAATCCATACTACAGTAACCATTAAGCCTAAAGATAAAACCCATCCAACTTTTTGATCAGCACCAGAATCCACGAAATCTTTGATTCTTTGGAAATCCCATAATAGGAAGAAAGCTGATAATCCCGCTGAAATAAATACTACTACATAATATAAGCTTCCTAGGTTGAAGAATATTGATAATAAACTCATAATGATAACACTGATTAAAGCAACTACTAGGAAAGAAGCGAACTTTTGGTTAACTTTGATTATATTAGTTGAAAATAATAATAGCATTACTACGAAAACAATGAATGTTGTTCCTAAAGCTGTTGGTACTATTCCTTCATAATATGAAGCGTAGAGTAAAGATATTACACCTAATATCATACCTTCCGCAGCAGCATATATTACTCCGAAGATTGGCGCTAGTCTAATTGATCTAGATCCAATTATCACTGAAATAAAAGCTACTATCATCGCTCCTATTATATAACCCCATGAAAAGCTTTCTGCGGCTATATTTGTAATTGTTAGGTAAGCTGAAAGTGCAGCTACCGTAATTAAAATTATTGTTTTTATTGCTACATTCGTATAAGTTACCGGTTTGTCACTAACGTAAGTGTAAGCATTTGCTTGTCTAAATACCGGATTTGAACTACCCATTCTCATTTTATGTACCTCCTAAATGTTAATAATATTATAATACAAAATTATGAAGATTGTATGAAGAATGATTAAAAATCAAAAATAGATATTTGATTTTTGTCAATCATGCCATCAAAAACACCTAAATCTTCTAATTTTTCAAATAAAACTGATGATATTTTCGCTCTATCTTTGATATCTTGTTTCGAAATGAATTCTCTCTCTTTTCTAGCGTCAACGATCGACTGTGCCACTTTTTCACCTAAAGAATCGATAACAATGAAAGGTAGAATCAGAGATTTTTTATCATCTGATATCACAAAATCTTTAACTTCTGATTTGTAAAGATCGATCGGTTTAAAAGAAAAGCCTCTCTTAACCATTTCTAATGCAATTTCCAAGACTGTTTGTAAATCTTGCTCACGCTTTGAGGCGTCTTTTCCTAATGATTTTATCTGTGTGATTTTTTCCAGGATTGCTTGTTCACCGCCATATAATACATCTACATCAAAAGCTTCTGCACGTTTTGAAAAATATGCTGAATAGAAGTAAATCGGTTTATA
>JAVEQW010000058.1:0-6422 GCA_034007385.1 Candidatus Izemoplasmatales bacterium | reverse complement strand
CCCAACACGTCTAACTTAAATAGATTGTTTTCAAATGAGTGGTACTCATAATGTGTTGTTTTCCAATTCGTTTCTTTTGAATCACCCGGGTATTGGACTGGTGTAATATCATAGATACTGCGATTGTTTGGAACTACAACAATTCCTCCAGGATGTTGTCCTGAAGTTCTTTTCGCCCCTTCAATACCTTTTGCAAGTCTAGCTATCTCAGCATGTCTTACAACTAACGGTTCAAGTCCTTGTTTCTTTCTTTTTGCATTAAGTTTACTGTAGTACTCTTTTACCATTCCAAAGGAAGTTTTTGCGGCACAAGTTCCAATGGTTCCTGCCCTGAATGCATAATTAACTCCGAATAGTTTTCTGATGTACTCATGTACTTCACCTTGGTATTCTCCGGAGAAGTTTAAGTCAATATCAGGAGTTTTATCGCCTTTAAATCCTAGGAAGGTTTCAAAAGGAATATCATGACCGTCCCTGATTAGTTTTGTATTACAAATCGGACAATCTACCTTCGGCAAATCCCAACCGCAGTCGGTATTGTCAAATATATCCTGATATTCTTTTTCAAAGTCATTCTCTCCGTACAACCGCTTTTCTTCATCTGTTTTCTTGAATGCATGAAAATGACACTTTGGACATACATAATGCGGTGGTAATGGATTAACTTCAGTAATACCCATTAATGTTGCGACGAATGAAGAGCCTACAGAACCTCTTGATCCAACTAAGTATCCATCATCCAATGATTTCTTTACTAGTAAATGCGATATATAGTAAATAGTTGAAAAATGGTGCTCTATAATTGAGTTCAACTCTTTATCTACTCTTGATTTGACGATTTCAGGTAATAAGTCTCCATAAAGTTTATGAACTCGATCATTTACCATTGAAACCACTTTATTTTTAATTGATGGAACTCCCTGTTCAGCTAGAAATTCATCGGTTGGAGCGTATAGTTCATCAGGAATAATCGTAATATCTTCAACCATATCAGCGATTATTTGTGAGTTCTTAACAACTATCTCATAAGCGATGTCAGATCCTAAAAAGGAAAATTCTTCCATCATTTCTTCAGTGGTCATAAAATATTGATTCGGTTTAAATTCTTTGCTATATAAATCATGGAATCCTCCACCACCTACAAGTGGTGTATTAATCATGATTTCGCGATACTTGAAATCACTAGGATCCAAATGATGGACGTCTCCAGTGGCTACTACTGGAATATTTAATTCCTTACCAACTTCAACTATCTTTTTAATAACGCGTTGAATTACATTTTTCCAATTTGGTGTTTCTGTTTCCATAAACCTGAAATAGCTTAGAGGTTGAACTTCCAAATAGTCATAATATTTAGCTTCCTTAACTAATTCTCTTCTAGTTTTATTAAGAGCGATATCAAAGAAGTTTGAATTGAAACAACCACTTGAGACTAATAAGCCGGTTCGATGTTTGTCCAAATAAGATTTTACTACTTTAGCATCTCTATCGTAATATGTAGTTAAGCCCTCTGAAAGGATTTGATATAAGTTTCGCAAACCTTCTTGTTCTCTTACTAAAAGATTAATATGTTTAGGATATGGATACTTATATACTTCCTTTCTATCAATTATCAGGTTTAGATCTTGAAAACGGTTAAAACCGTCTTTCCTTAATTGTTTAATCATATGTAAAAAGATTTCAAATAAGGCTTTTGTGTCATTTATAGCTCGATGATGTCCGTCTAGATTAACTTTATAATGTCTAGCCATGCTCTTTAAATCGTAGCGTGATTTTTCCGGCACTAATACTTTGGCAAGCATCAATGTATCGATTGATGGATTGATTTTGTTATCGATACCTAATTCTCGGTAATTGTGGAATAAGAAGTCCACATCAAAATCAGCATTATGCGCCACTAAAACACAGTCTTTAGAGAAATCATGAAAATCTTTAAGAACCTCTTTGATTTTCCTTTGTCCCTTTAACATAGCGTTATTGATATGAGTCAAGTTCTCGGTGAATTTAGATATTGTCATATCGGGATCGATCAACTCTTGGAACTCACCTAAAATGGTACCGTTCTTGACTTTGATACCAGCGATTTCAATTATCGTATCATAGTTTATTGAAAGACCAGTTGTTTCAATATCAAAAATAACATATGTAGTTTCTGATAACAAACCAGAGTGTTCTCCTCTTGTGATTGTTATTTCTTCATCGTTGACATAAACCATTTCCAAACCGTAAAGTGGTTTGATTGGTTTGTTTTTAATGTGCTTTTCCATAGCTGGAAATGATTGAACTGAACCGTGGTCACTAACACCAATGGCTTTATGTCCATAATGAATTGCACGATCGATATAGTCTTCAATATTGTTAACACCATCGAGCGCAGACATTTTTGTATGTAAATGAAGCTCAACCCTTTTGTTTTCGTAATTATCGTCTCTACGGTTATTATCGATGATTCCGTCCGAATGGGCAATATTTAGTATGGTTAGAGTCACTTCATTATAGAAATTGTCGAACTGCGCGTAACATTTAGCCTTGATACCCATTCCGATTTCAATTTCTTTAAAGAAATCTAAATCAGTTGGCTTTGCTTTTCTTTTTGTGACATAAACACTATCAACTCCATCAGTCACTATCAACTTTACACTGGAGTTGTTATTGGAATCGTTTATTTCATTTTCCACAACAATACCTTCAACGAAAATAATTGATTTCCCTTGATTTCTTTCCTTGAATTCTTCAAACTCAATTTCGGTTTTAGGAATCAGAGATATTTCGGTGAAATCTTCAAAATCATTTGTGTGGCCCAGTGTAATATATTTTACCTCGTTTGAGTTTAATAAGTCTTTACTTTCTTTAACAAACAACTCATTAGTTTTCTTGATTTCTTCTTCAATTGATTCCCTTTGATCGTCAATTTCAATAATTATCTCAACGTCAAAACCAAGTTTTAACATTTGTTCTTCGATTCTTTCACGATAGTTTTGAGGTGATACCGCATCCTTTGGAGTATAGACTTTAATTACAAAATCTTCTAAATCTTTATCGTACTCTTTTAAAGGTAAAACACGTTTATCTTCTTTCGCGATTAAATCTATTGCATAATCATAATAATCTAGAAGATCTCCTTCGTTATCAATAAATTTAACTTTATAATCTATGGTTTTTACACTTGGGTAGATTTGTGGCAGATTAAGTAGTTTATTGATAAAATTTCTAAAGTGTAAAATTGGCACAACTCTTTCAAACACTAAGAAAAAGGTCCAAGTATAACTAATCTTGTCTACTTCAACCGTCTCAATTTCACAATATTCTTCTATAACCTTATCTTGTAAATCTAAGGTTTCTAACAAAGCTTTAATTTGACTCAAAATATCATCTCCATAACTATTTTATTATAACATAATAAATCTGAATTTTAAGGCTTAAAATTTAAAAGATTAAAAAAAACAGCCAAGGCTGTTTTTTAGAATTTAGCTGTAACTTTTCCGTCTAGAATTTCTTCCAAAGCCATTCCCACAGCTTTAACGCATTTGTTATTTACTGAAGAATAGTTATCGTTTTTAATTATTTTAGCTCTTTTAGCTGCTATGTATGCTAACTTGTACTTAGAATCAACAACTTCAAGCAAACTATCAATTGATGGATAACGTAATCCTTCATTGTTTACCAGTTTGTTTTGAGATTCTGATTCTTCATCGTCAAACACCAATTCGCCTGTTTCATAGTCACCGTATGAATACTGTTCAAAGTTGAACTGTTTTGGGTCATATTTTGGATTAGCTTTTGAGTTAGATTTATTTGATTCCGATTGTTCATCTTGCTTATTTAATAATTGTTCTTTCAATTCTAGTAATTTTTCTTGGTTTAAATCGTGTTTATCTTTTATCATTCTTTCCCCTCCAGGAGTTTATAATACTTGTGAATAGATCTTTCGGTTTTAGCATGTTCAGCTCTTATTATTGCATAGATTCTATCAGCAGCGTTAATTATCTCGTCATTAACAACGATATAATCATATTTATATGCCAAATGAAATTCTCTTTCAGCTTTATTAATTCTTTTTATGATGGTTTCAGGTCCATCAGTCCCTCGATTTTTTAACCTTTCTATTAAAGCTTGCCTTGATGGCGGTACAATAAAAATAAAAACAGCTTCAGGGTTTTTTTCTCGGACTTGCAAAGCCCCTTCCACTTCAATCTCAACTATAACTTCTTTTCCCTTTTCCATCATTTTTTCGATGTAATCAATTGGGGTTCCATAGTACTCGCCAACAAACTCTGCATACTCAAGGAATCCATTAGCTTTTATTCTTTTTTCAAACTCTTCACGAGTTACAAAAAAGTAGTCTATGCCATCAACTTCACCCACGCGAGGTTTTCTAGTTGTCATCGAAACTGAGTAACAGAAATTATTGTCAGGAATCTCAAAAAGAGCTTTTCTAATGGTACCTTTTCCTACTCCAGATGGCCCAGAAATAATCACTAAGAGACCGCGCTCGTTAAGTTTCAGAATAATCCCCCCATTCCTAAGAAAATAAGCAATAATTATTATTCTATATCATATCATAAAACGGTTAAATAGTAAAATTATTTTTTTCTTTTTAAACTATGTTATAATAATTACAGGTGATAAAATGAGTGTCGACGGAAGATTTATAGAACAATTAGCCAAAGAGTTAGATTCAAAAGTAAGAAACAGTAGAATTAATAAAATCTCCCAATTAGCGAAAGCTGATTTTTTGTTTTCGTTAAATAATGGAAACCTATACATTTCTCTTTCCACCGCTTTAGCAAGGGTACACTTAGTAAAAGACAAGTATTCTAACTTTATCACTCCCGGTGGCTTTTGTATGTTTCTTCGAAAATATATCGAAAAGGGAATTATAACAAAAATAGAGTCCTTGGAAGCTGACAGAATAATTCAAATCAAAGTCAATAACAGAAATGATATTGGCGATCTAACAGATTACTATGTGATTATCGAGATGTTTGGTAGATACGCAAACCTTATTGTTTTAGATGAAAATAGGGTAATCATCAATGCGTATAAACATATTCATCCGTTTGAAAATATTGACAGAATTATTGTAAATGGAGTCAAATATGAAACCCCAAAAGACGAGAGAATAAATCCCAATAATTTAGAAGAAGTTGAAGCTTTTTTCAATAAAGGCAATATCAATTATAAAACCATTATCGAAAACATCAAAGGTATGTCACCTTTGATTGCTAAACATATAATCGAAAAAGCCAACTATAGTGACAGCAAATTATTCCAAGCATATTTGGATATTTATAACGATAAAGTATTACCAACTAAAGCTGGTAAATACTTCTATTATTTGGATATCTTTAACGAAGATAAAGAACATTTTAACACCTTATCTGAACTGTTGGAAAATCAATATGATGAAGCTTCAAGTTTGGATAGAGTAAAACAGATTCATAAATATCTTCACACTTTTGTAAAAAATAATTTAGAAAAAGATGTTCATAAACTAGAAAAACTATCCAAAGACTTACATGATGCGGAAAATAATCAAATCAACCGAATTAAAGGTGATTTATTATTACAAAACAATAATCTGGTTGATAAAACTAAAACTGAAGTCAAGCTTTACAGTTACGAGTTGGATAAAGAAGTTGAGATTGAAATCGATCGAATGGCTTGTCCTATCGATAACGCAAATAAATACTACGCAAAATATAAAAAACAAAAGACTGCTATAACACACATTAACAATCAGATTAGTTTAACTAAGAAAGAAATCAGTTACTTCGAGGATTTGTTAAATCAGATTAATGAAAACTACAATATTAAAGATTTAGAAGAAATCCAAGAAGAGCTTATCACCAATAAATACTTACCTAAGAAAAAATCGAAGAACAAAATCAAATCACCTAATTATGACGTTTATATCGATGAGTTAAACATCCAAATTGTTGTTGGAAAAAATAACATTCAAAATAACTTCATCACTCATAAGTTAGCAAAAAAAGATTTTCTTTGGTTCCATGTTCAAAAACAAAGTGGCTCTCATGTTGTAGTAATGACAAACGAAGAACTCAAAGAACCGACTATTAGAGCTGCGGCAAACCTAGCTGCTTACTATTCCAAGAGTAAAGACTCTAGTTCTGTTCCAGTAGATTACACCAAAATTAAATATGTTAAGAAGATACCAGGAGAAGTTGGTTCTTACGTCAGTTACACCAATCAGAAAACCATTTATATCGATCCGGATTATGAATTGATAAAAAAACTAAGGAAAGGCTAAAAACCTTTCCTTATTTCTTTTCTTCAATTTCCTTTAGTATTAAGTTAATGAAATCTTCAACCTTAACTGTTGTCTGCTCTTGCTCACCGTATTTACGATAAGTTACTTCATTACTTTCCACTTCTTTATCACCAACAACTAGTTGATAAGG
>JAVEQW010000057.1:0-7911 GCA_034007385.1 Candidatus Izemoplasmatales bacterium | reverse complement strand
ATATTTGTTCCTCTAAGTCTAACAATACCATATTCTGTAACAACATAATCTACATCATTTCTTGATAAAGAAACTGCTGCACCTGGTTTTAAAGTTGGAACGATTTTTGAAACTTCTTCTTTCTCACCAGTTTCAGGATTTCTTACCCAAGCAGTTGAATAAAGTGAAATAAATGATCTGCCGTTCTTAGCTTTTTGAGCGCCAACAGCTGTGTCACTTTGACCGCCAGTACCGCTGAAGTGGGTTGTCCCGATTGATTCTGAAGCGCATTGTCCAGTCAAGTCAACTTCTAGTGTTGAATTGATTGAAACTTGATTATCGTTAAGACCGATAATTGCTGGATCATTTACATAAGAACCTCTTAGTACTAAAACTGCTGGATTATGATCTAAATAATCATAGAGAGCTTTATTACCAAGAGCGAAACAGCAAACATGTTTTCCTTTGTGTAAAGTTTTTTTCTTACCGTTAGCTGCGCCAGATTCGATTAAATCAATCATCCCTGATGTAAACATTTCCGTATGAATACCTAAATCTTTTTTATTTACGAGTGCTTTAGCTACTGCGTTAGGAATCCCCCCGATACCTAATTGGATAGTATCGCCATCATTAATTTTCTCAGCGATAAAATTACCGATGATTTTATCTTTTTCATTAGGTTCTACATCCGGTAATGTTGGTGGTTCATAAGCTGTTTTAACTAAATAATCAACATCGCTGATATGAACTTCAGTATCGCCGTAGGTTCTTGGGAAGTTTTCATTAACTTCAAGAACTACTATATCAGCTTGTTCTAGGATTTCTTTTTCATAGATATTTGATAATGATAAAGAAACATATCCGTGTTTATCTGGCATTGTTGCTGCTGATACAAAAATATTAGCTTTTTTATATTGTAATCGTTTCGTTCCGGCAAAATGTAGATTGTTCGGAATAAACGAAATATTTCCATGTTTATGCATCTTTCTTAACACACCAGTATAAAACCAGCCATCAAGGAAGAATGAATCACGCCATTTTTCATCCATAAAGAATTCCGAATCAACAAATGGCAAACAGTTTGTTACAGTCACATTATTAACTCTATGACCGCATTTATGAAGATTTTTCATAAATTCTTGTGGTTCAGCCGCAGCTGAGCCAACGATTATTTGATAGTCACTCTTAACTAAATCGATTATTTGATCGATTTCAACGTATTTAGGATTTTTCATTTTAGACCTCTCTTAAAGATTATTGTGTTTGAGTCTTTTTTTAAAGTCATTGTAAGACGGGGAAGAGATTTCTCCCCCATCTTTATGACTTGTTTTATTTAAGTAAAATTATTTAGCTTCGATTTCTTCGATTGTTTCGATTTCTCTAACCTTAACAAATGCTTCTGTTAAGAAATCATCTTCTACAACATCTGTAGTTGCAGGATTATCACCTAAACCATAAGTGTATTTTAATAGTGACATTGAAGCAATACCCCAACGTTTTCCACCACTAAAGTCTACTACTCCACCCATTGGAATATCAATTGGGCCTTCTTCCATAGCTGCTATGTAGTTTTCCCAAGTTAAGTCATCGCCATTAGCTTCGACTCTTAATAAACCTTCAACAAATACTTTAGCTGCAATATAACCAGCAATTGCAAATGAGTTTCCATAATAAGCTACTTTAGTTGCTTCATCTAAATCAGCTTGATTAATAGTTGTGATATAATCAGCAACTGCTAATTGACCTTCTTCAGAGAATACGTCAACCCATGCGTTAGTATAGATAGTTCTTGCTTCATTATATTGTGTGTGGTCAACAGCTGTAACGTCAGCATTAACATAAGATGTAAATACAGGAACGTTTAATTCTTGATTATACATAGAAGTTAATGTGTAAGCGAATGGAGCTTGATTCATCGCTAAAATTACAGTAGAAACACCATAAGATTTTAACAATTGAACTGCTGTATCAATTGTAAGTTCAGAAACTGGAATGTAATATACTCTTGAAGTAGCAACTCCTAGAGAAGCGATTTCTGCTTCTACCCCAGCTTTAATTGAGTTTCCAACGTCATCATTAGTGAATAAAACACCAATTTTTGCATCAGAAGCTAAAGCTTCATCTTCGTTCGCACCGTAAAGTGGTTCTTGAATAGCTCTAGCAGTCATAATTCTACCATCTGTTAAATAGATAGGTTGAACTGCCATAACTGGGTTCATTGGTGATTCAGCAAAGTAAAGTGCATTGATACCAGTTGCTGCATAAACCATTGGAACACCTTGTTGTTGGATGTAGTTAATTGTTGCTCCAACTGTTGGAGTTCCAAAATGTCCAACAAGAGCGAACACTTCATCTTCTTCAACTAATGTTTCAGTGTATGTTACACCTAGTTCAGCGTTGAATTGGTCATCATAAGATATGAACTCAATAGTTCTTCCGCCAATACCACCAGCGTCATTTATTTCTTTGAAAACGGCTCTGATTGCATCGTTGAAAGGAACACCTACAGCTGCAAAAGAACCTGTAACGGCTGCAGTATTACCAACGGTAATTGTTGTTTCTGTAACACCTTGCGCTAATTGAACTGGCGCTTCAGTAGTTGGACCTTCTGTTGTAGGAGCAGCTGTTGTTGGTGCTAAAGTGGTAGTTCCACCACAACCAACAAAAACAAATCCTAAGGCTACGATTGAAAATAATAATGCTAATTTTTTCATATTTCTCTCCTTTTTGTTTTTTTCTATTTATAATAAACCTTTATGGTTATTACCTAGTTTCGCCTAAATAGGCTTTAATCAATTGATCATCCTTTAATAACTCTGCGGCTGATCCTTTTGTTTTAACCTTACCTAACTCAAGTACATAAACATAATCTGCTATTTTAAGAGTTTGATAAGCATTTTGTTCAACAATAAGAATTGTTGTTCCTAGTTCTTTGATTTGTTGAATTTTGTTAAATATTTCTTTTACGATTAATGGAGCAAGTCCAAGTGAAGGCTCATCCAGTAAAAGCAGTTTTGGTCTGCCCATTAAAGCTCTTCCGATGGAAAGCATTTGTTGTTCTCCACCAGAAAGAGTTGATGCTTGTTGTTTTCTTCTTTCTTTTAATACCGGGAACAATCCAAATACTTCTTCAATAACTTCTTTAGTTCTTTTTCTAGCAGAAACTCTTTTCCCATCAATCACTTCAGATTTAAGGGAATATGCTCCTACTAGTAAGTTTTCTTCTACAGTTAACCCGTTTAAAATCATTCTGCCTTCAGGAGATTGAATAATCCCTTTACTGGCAAGTTTATAAGGATCTAGATTAGTTATCTTTTCACCTTTGAAGGTAATCTCACCCTCTGAAGCCTTAACTATTCCGTTTACTGTTCTAATAGTTGTGGTTTTACCGGCACCATTAGCTCCAAGTATCGCAACAATCGTACCTTCTTCCACTTCTAAGTTTATGCCTTTAATTGCTCTGATTATTCCATAATCGACAACTAAATCTTTAATTTCAAGGATTTTTGCCACTTTACTCACCACCCAAATAAGCTTCTTGAACAACTTTTGAATTTTGAATTTCTTTTGGTGTCCCAATTGCTAATTTTTTACCAAAACTGATGGCACAAACAGTGTCGCAAATATCCATAACTAATCCCATATCATGTTCTACTAAAAAGATTGTCGCTTTGTATTCGTCACGAATTTTCTTTATCACTTTTGCTAAATCGGCTGTTTCTGCATCATTTAATCCTGCTGCCGGTTCATCAAGGATAATTAATTTCGGATTCGCCATTAAAGTTCTAGCTAATTCAATCTTCTTCAAAATACCATATGGTAATCCGTAAGGATAAGCATATTGATAGTCGCTTATACCTAAATCAGCGAGAATTTTCATTGCCTTACGTCTCATTACTTTTTCTTCTTGTCTTAATAATCTCGAATTAAGTAAGTGTCCAAAGAAGCCACTGCGGTAAATTGTATGAGCAGCTACCAATAGATTATCGATAACATTTAGTTCCCATACCATCTCTACATTTTGGAATGTTCTAACAATACCTTCTTTAATTATATTATGAACCAATTTATCATTTAAATATACTACTTCGCCATAAATATTTTTAAAATAGATATCTCCGTAAGTTGGTTTATAAAACCTAGTGATACAGTTAAAGACTGTTGTTTTTCCGGCACCATTAGGTCCGATTAAACCAAAGATTTCACCTTCTTTAACATCAAAACTTAAATCATCAACTGCTTTTAAACCACCAAAATGCATTGATAAAGATTTAAGAGATAAAACAACATTCTCTTCTAAACTATATTTAGCAACTTTATCCTTTGTTATTTCGTGAAGTTTAGTAGATAAGTTATTATTAATGTCTTGGTATTTCTCTACTGCTTTTTTTGTTTTGTTTTTAAAATTTTCAACCTTTTCTTGGTGTGAATCTTGTAGTTTATCAATTTTTTCATTCAAAGATTGAATAAGAATCGGTTGATTGATTTCATAATTACTCTTAGCATCGGTAGAAACTTCTGGATAGTATTTGTTTTTAATTTCGCTAGCTTTAATATTTTTTTCTTTATCTAACTCTTGTAGTTTTGTGGCTGCTTCTTCGCCTTTTCTTTTGGCAGAAGCTTTCACTACTCTTTGTTTCCAATAGAATTTCTCTTCTAATCTAGCGATTTCAGCTTCATAATTTTCTTTCAAATAATCAGACTCTATCCCAGCTGGTATCTCTAAAGCTAATAATTTTTGCTTGTGCTTCAATCTTATTATTTCAATTTTTCTATTTAGTTTTTCTTCAAGAGTTTGTAATTTAATTGGTAAGTAATTATCATAAAATTCAGTTTTAGTCTTAGCTGAATTAATTCTCTTCTCGAGGAAATTAGCATAGATCTGATTAATTATCGGAGCCATATCTGTATTCCCTCCACTTCGTCTTTAATTTTGCTAAAGCCTTTTTCAATTTATAATAAGTTGTAGTAACTAACCTAATTAAACCTCCTGGGTAAAACATAATAACTAAAATAATTAATAACCCATTAAACATTACTGAGATTGCTGGATTGTTTTTAAAGAAATCAAACTGTTGGAATACTCCTAAATTCAATCCAAAAATCATGAAAGTTCCTAAAACTATTCCATAAATCGACTGTGACCCACCGACAATTACTGCGGCTAGAATGTTTAGTGAAAATGCTAATGACCAAGTAGTCGGAATGGAGAATGAAATGTAACTCATATAGATTACTCCACCCAGCATTGCATACACTGTTGAAACAATGAAAGCCATTAAACGATATTTTAAAATACTAACACCCATTGCCTGAGCCGCTGATGTTGAGTTACGCATTGCAAGTAGTGCCCTGCCTGTAGGGCTCTTTATTAAGTTTAAAGTCAGAATCATCATGAAGAACATGATAATCGCAGTAACAATAAAGATAGTGTTATGGTCAATAAAAATCAGATTTTTAAATAGAATTAATTGGCTGTCTAAACCTAAACCATTTGTACCATTTGTGATACTTACAGCATTTTTAAATACTTCATTTAAGATTTCAGATAAACCTAAGGTTATAATCGCAAGGTACATCCCTTCAATCCTGAGTGAGATAAAACCGACTATTAAACCTATGACTATAGCTCCAACAATTGAAACCAATATAACTATGAAAACCGATGCTTCAAGATTTTTGGTAAAGTAACCTAATATATAAGTTCCTATCCCCACAAACCCAGCAGTTCCTAAAGAAGCTAACCCGGCATATCCTAACAATATGCTGAATCCTAGTGCAACAATTATATAAATCATTGTGATTCCAAATGCTCTAACTAAAGTATTTGATACTGGAACTCCAGCCGCTCTTAACAACTGAACAATAAGCATTAAGAATGTAATTATAAAAAAGCCGAAGTAAGGATGATTTGTTATTTGTTTAATTCTTGCTTTACGGTCTTTACAGACCTCAGTTCTACAGATCATCTCTTACACCTTCTTCGCTATCTTTTTACCAAACAGTCCCATTGGTTTAACCAATACGATTGCAAGTATAAATAAGTAAACAACGGCATTTTGCCATAAAGGTACAATTAAACTCAATAACCCAGTTAATACCGGTATTAATACTGTTGCTACTAGTGGACCTAAGAAAGATGAAAAACTTCCTAAGATAGCAGCCATAAATGCATTTACCTGCGTAGGTGTCATTAATGCTACGGTAACATTAGTGGCATTCGGTGTTAACATAACAGCCGCTACAGCTCCTAAAAGTCCCGCAATCGCCCAACTCATAGAGGTAATAATTTTTGTATTAACTCCCATCATTCCCGCTACTAACTCGTTAGAGGCAGTGGCTCTAACGCCAAGACCCCATTTTGTGAATCTTAACATTGAGAATAAAACGACTAGAAGTACAACCGTTATGATAAGTGCATAATACGCATGAACGGTAATAAACAAATCAATACCGAATAGTTTAAAAGCAATATTAGGTTCATAAGACATCTTTGGTATCGGTAACAAAATCTTACCGAATATTAGAGGCATAGCACCCGCTAATACCAAAACCAATCCCATTGTAATCATTTGCTTGCCAATAGGTGTTTTATCTTTTGAATTTCTAATAATAACTGCATCAACGAATATACCAAATAAGAAAGCCGTTATTGCTCCACCAATCATAGCTAGAAAGACCATATTTGTGACTGTCAAATCAGTATAATTTAAAGTGAAGTATTGAATTAATTTAGCTGCGACAAAAGCTCCAAATGTCGCAATCATACCTTGTGCGAAATTAGTTGTCGCAGAGGTTTTAAAAATCAAAACAATACCTGTAGTCGCCAAAGCTAAAACCGATACTTGTAAAGCTTGATTAACGATATTCGTCATCATGAACATTGTTGAAAAATCAGGGAAGTTGTCATCTATTACCTTGAATATTCTAAAGAATAAATAAACTATACCAATAACTAAGGCAATATTTAAGCCAATACTTTTAGCTCGATCCTTATTTTTAAAATATTTTAGAACAAAAATTTTAAGCAAGGTATATACAACTACTAATACTAGGATAAAGATAAAAATGTCTTTCCAGAATCCAGTAGTATCAAACATTATACTTCACCCCACTTTATGATGTTAGCAGCCCATACATAACCAATACCTGCAGCTATCATACAGACTACACTTCCATCTTTTACTCTTCTTTCTTCTAGAGCTTTGTGTAAAGATAAGATTTGATCCACTTGACCAATATGACCGTATTCTTCTAAATAAATTGTTTGATCATTGGTTAAACCAAGTTCATCTAACATAAATTGATGACCTGATCTTTTAATATGAAGAATCGCTAAGTAATCAATATCTTTTCTTTCTAAGTTGCTCTTTTCTAAAGCTTTATCAATACACATAAACCAATTTGACATTGATACTTCATTTAGACGTTCTTTCATCTTTTTTGGTTCCATTAATCTTAAAGATTTTTTCGCTTCTTCAAGATTTTCGTGTGTAATAGGTTTAGCTGTTCCACCAATTTCAACTCCAGCAGTTCTAGCTAAAGATCCATCAGCTATAATATGTGAACCAAGCAGCAAATTTTTATTATAATTCTTTTTTAGAATTACTGCACCGCCACCAGCTCCAAGATTAAACATCATCGACATGTCTTTATCAGCGTAATCGACAAAATCACCGTTTCTATATCCGCCTACAACCATTATTGTGTTAACGTCATCATCCGCTATCAACATATCTTTAGCCATTTTCATAGCAGATACAGTTGTGCAGCAACGATTGGCAACGTCGATTCCCCAAGCGTTTATGGCACCGATTTTATCTTGAATGTATAATGCGGAAGTTGTTAATGGATATTCCTTCCATTCTTCACCAACACATATTATTACATCTATCTCTTTCGGATCAACACCAGTGTTCTTTAAAGCGTCTA
>JAVEQW010000056.1:2001-7945 GCA_034007385.1 Candidatus Izemoplasmatales bacterium | reverse complement strand
ATAATCCTCCTAATCTTTTTTTACATATATAATTTTATCATAAAGTCTATTATAGTAGTTTAAAATCAGTATAATTTTCTAAATGGCTATGGTAAGTTGTTTATACATTTTGATATAATAAGGAAAAGAATTAAAATATACTATAAAAAGGACATATTTATGAAACTAGAGAGCAATAGATTAGAATATGAAAAATGGCAAGAAAATGACTTTGATATTTTAAAACAGATTCTTAGCAACCCAAAAGTATGCGAATATCTCCCCGGAGATAAGAATAAGACAGACGATGAAATCAATAGATGGTTAAATTATTTTGTACAAACATTTGGCAATGAAAAAGGAACTAAAATATTTAAAGTCAAAATAAAAAATGCCGATCAAGTCATCGGTTATTGCGGTTTAGGGTATGTAAAAGAATTTAATAAGATCGAAATCATGTATGGAATGGACGAAAACTTCTTTCACAAAGGATATGGTAGCGAAATGAGTCTAAGAATGAAAGATTTAGCAATTGTTCTAAATATCAAACACCTAATCGCTTTAGCGGATATCAATAACATTGCAAGCAATAAAATTCTTCAAAAAACTGGTTACAAAAAGAAAGAGCAGATTAATCTATGGGGGTTGGATTTAAACTTCTATGAAATGGACCTTTAACTAATATTAGCAAATAAAAAAGAGAAGATTACTCTTCTCATTTTTTTATTTTGGAGCAAGCGAGGGGAATCGAACCCCCATCATCTGCATGGCAAGCAGATGTTTTACCATTAAACTACACCTGCAGTTCGTACTATATATTGTAAATGATTTGAGAAGAAATTTCAAGCATTATTTTCTGAAATTTATCTACAAATTCACTCACAATTTAGCACTAACTTTATTTAGCTAATTTTCGCCAAGGACTGACAAATCCACCGCGTAAATATGATACTTCATTAGCTACCACCAAAGCGTCATCATCATTCTCAGAAATCAACTTTAGAATCGCTTGTTTGTTCTTTCTGTTCGCAAAAATCATCAAGACTTCTCTTTCCTTATATTTACCATGAGCATCAATACTTGTTACCCCGTGTCCCGCTTCTCTTAAAGCATTGATTACTGTGTTTGCTTCATCCTTCATAATCACTGCTTGAATCAGAACTTTACCGACAGCTAAACGGTTTTCCAATATAGAACCCAAGTAAACACCCAATGCAAAACCAATACTATAATAAATACCTTTCATTGGTGTATCCTGCATACCGGTAATTACTCTACTAGCTATGAAAACCCAAAGCAATATTTCAACTAAAGCAAGCATTGTTCCAGGCTTTCTCAAGCCCTTACCTATGAAAATAATTCTTAAAGTGGAAATCGCCACTTCTACAACTTTAGCAACTAAAATTAATGCTACTTCCCATAAAGGAACCGCACTAATAAAACTCCATATATCTGCCCACATAATATTCACCCCTATCGAACAAACAAATGATATTATACATGTACCCTAATCTTTATTCAAGCAAAATAATTTTAATTTTATCTATTATATTCTTTAGTAACATCATACCAATAATTTATGATATCCAACCTTCTACGATGTTCCTCGCAAATCTTGAAAAATTCCTCTTCATAAAGCAAATCTACTTCTTCTTTGTAATAGATGACTTCGTAACCATCATTGCTATAAACCTTGTTCGTGAAGAAAGCTGTTAACTTGTTCGAATAAAAAACTTCCATCGTATCGCTAAAGACTGAATCAGATAACATGATATTTTGATTATATACAATACCCAACAGATCAAACAATGTTGGAACAATCACATGCGGAGAAGTAAATTTATCGATAACATTTGTGTCATTATCTTCAACATATTTTTCTGTTAAAATCGGATTATAAATTGCTAGGAAAGAATCGTAAAGCTCCATATTATAATATTCAGACGCTTCAGCATCATGGATTTCCAAGTGCAGATTATGATAATAAACGTTATGATCACCATAAATAACAATAATTGTATTTTCTAAAGAATCATTGACTTCAAGTTCATATAACAATCTACCCAGTGCCTGGTCAAAATCCATCACTGCCGCTTCATAATGTCTTAATCTAAGTCTATCGGCTTCAGCGCCGTTCTCCAAAGGATTTACCCAATCGCCATTTAAAACCGCTTGGTCAATTCTTTCGTAATAACCCAAGTCTTCAAATAACTCTTTGTTTTTAGGTCCGTAATAATAAGGTCCGTGCATTGAAAGGGTTGACCAAAAATAATAAAAAGGCTGATTATTGAAATCGGCATTATCGATAACTTCTTCAACTGTTACGGAGTCGAGAGTGTAATCGCCGTTCCAAGTCCATAACTTCATCCCCGGGAACAAATCGTCATGGAAGTAAGAGTTCTCAAATCCCATCGGTTCCATCATCGAACTTCTCGCATAAAAAGTGCCGACATTATCGTGAAAATATGAAGTCGTATAGCCAAACTTATTATTTAATATTTTCGGCAAAGAATGGGTAAAATCATACTCATAACTATTAGGTTTTAAAGTAATCGTCGGATAATTTCCGGTAATCCCAATCATTTCCGAATAATTTGTTTTGTTTTCACTATAGTTATTACTGAAATAAAGTCCCTCTTGAGTCACTTTGTAAAGATTAGGTGTCAGTTCTTCACTGACCGCAAACGGCTGTAATGATTCAACCATAATCGTCAGTACATTAGCCCCACTTAAAACCCCGAAATATTCAGTTGGTTCCGATTCCATCACTGGGATTAAGTTATCACCAATATTCGCTTGATTGCTCATTAGGATTCCAGTAAATATAGATTTTGCTTCCTTATAATAATAACCGATTAATCCATACTGCTCTAAAGAAGCTCTTTTAAAAGTCGTCACATATAAAGCGTTATTGAAACGTTTGATACTTTTAATTCCACTGACAAAAGTCAAACTTACAAACAAAAAAATTGCACCCATCACAATAAGCGTTTTCCTATAATATTGAGGGATATCTTCATAATATCTAAACATTTTACGATGAAGATAAGTTAACGTCAAAAAATAAAGAAAAGCTATTACCGTAGCGACTATTATCGAAGGTATTGATAAAAACTCGAAATTAAATACTGCTGTTGCTTCACCCAGAAGGGTTAATTGTTGAAGTGTAAATAGTTCGAAATAAACAGAATACATTGTCGCGTTAATTAAAAAAACCGTCATCACCAGACCGAGAATAATCGTTATATAAATAATTGATAATTTATTAGATCTAAATAAAAAAACCCCAGATCCAAAGATTATAATAAACAGTAAATCAATTAAAAAAGATTGCGGTAAAATACTAAATTCAACCCATTGAAATGTAACGAACTCAATCAACAGGTAAAAAAAAGCAAATGTTAAAAATAACGAACCTTTTTCCCTCAAGTAAATTTTCATTTCATCACCAATACAATTATACCATTTAAGGCTTAGTATTAAAATACTAAAGATTTCCAAAGAAGAAAAAAAAGAGTAATCCAAGTTCTAAAGGATTACTCTTTTTAAAAAGAATGAAAAATGTTATTACATAACTCCGCCAAGAATTAAGTTAAGAATTAAGATTACTACGAACCCTGCCGCCCAAGCAACTGTTGTCGCACCAGACCAGAATTTTAACTGTTCTTTAGAGTCAGTTATACCGATTGAACGGTTAACTACGTGGAAGTATGAATCATTGAAGTATCCGAAGAATACACCACCGACCATTGCTGATAAAGCACCGAATACAGGTGAACCACCAGCTAACAATACGATTGGAGCAGTGATTGATGCAGCTGTAACTAGAGCAACTGTACCAGAACCTTGGATAAATCTAACAACTGTAGCTACGATGAATGGTAATAAAATTACAGGTAGACCCCAATCAACGATAGCATTAGCGATTGTATTACCAACACCTGTATCTTTAATTACTTGTCCTAAAGCGCCACCAGCACCTGTAACTAGTAAAATGATACCAGCTTGTCTAATACCAGCTTCCATATGAGGCATAATTTCTGACTTAGGCATTCTGAATCCTAAACCGTAGATTGCAATAAGAACACCGATTGCAACTGCAGGAATTGGATGACCGATAAATCCTAAGAAACCAGCGAAGAATCCTGTCAAATTGAAAGCAGTACTTAGTACTTGATTTAATACGATTAATAAAATAGGAACAAAGATTGGTGCAAATGATAACCATCCACTTGGAAGTTCTTTATCTCTTTCAGCACTTAAGTCGAAATCAACTAAGTTTTGACCTTGAACTTCTAATCTTTGAGCATCACCGTTTTCATCTGGAACGATTACTAATGATTTTCCAACCCATTTAATGTAAAGTAAACCAGCGATTGTCATTGGAACAGAAACAACTAATCCCATTAAAATCATAGTTCCAAGATTAACACCAAAGAATCCTGCAACTGCGATTGGACCTGGAGTAGGTGGAACCATTGTATGAGTAACTACAAGACCCATAGCTAAAGCACCAGCTAATACTACTAAGTTCTTTCTAGTTTTTTGTGAGATTGATTTAGCAATCGGGAATAAAATTACGAATGCAGAGTCACAGAAAATAGGGATAGAAACGATGAAACCAGTTAAAGTTAAAGCTAGTTCTTCTCTTCCTTTACCAAATAATTTGATAAAGATTCTTGCCATTTTTTCTGCAGCGCCTGAGACTTCAAAAATTTGCCCCATTACAACACCAAAACCAATGATGATACCGATTGTACCTAATGTACCACCGAAACCTTTAGCGATGATTCCAGGAATTTCTCCACCTGGTACACCACCAATTAATCCAACAAGCAAAGCTGCTAGAATAATTGATACGAATGCTGGGACTTTAGTCATTGTTACTAAAACAACTAATACCACAACACCTACTGCAAGACCGATTAACATTTGTGTAGGGTTAATCGTAGTTGGATCAAAAGCTCCAAATAATGCATTGAACATTTTTAAATCTCCTTTTCTTTTTTTATTTTATATTTATTTTAATATAAATCTTTTTTAAGTATATGACATAATTTACAAAAAAACAAGTCTTTTTTGTGCATTTGTGTTTATTTTGTGAATTTGTAAGCGTTTTCAGCGTTATTTTAAGTAAATAATGAACTTATATGTTCTTTTTTGTTGTTTTTAATTATTTCATAGACATATAAGTATAGATTTGCGAGTCATTTAACGCGTGATAAAGTTGTTTCTTTGTTCTTAACATCTTAGTATATAAGAATCTATTCTTAGGATCGGCGTGGTATGTAACCTTGTTTGCTTTACCTCTCAAAGTTTGGAAACCTTCTTTAAATGATTTAAACTCTCCTTTAGAAACCATGCAAGATATTAAAGCTCCTAAAGCCGTTGCTTCAGATGAATCATACACAGATACAGCTTTATTAAATACATCTGCTTGTATTTGATTGAAAGTAGGGAATTTAGTTAATCCACCTGCTGCATGAATAATGTCGACATAGCCGATTAAATTAGCTATAAGCTCGATATTCTCAGCCATTTCCAAAGCTATCCCTTCCAAAACACTTCTAGCAAAGTCTCCTCTTGTGTGTTCTAAAGTCGCATTAAAGAATACTCCTTTAGATAAAGGATTCCAATAAGGGGCTGCACTACCTTTGAAATGCGGTATTAACAACAAACCTTTAGCTCCTGCTTTCGATTCGATTACTTCCTTATTAATATTATCGAAACTATCTTCTTTATAGAATTGATCACGATACCATGCATAAATATTCCCACTGGTTAACAAGCCAGCTTCAACAACCCATTTTCCAGGGACTGCACTCGCACTTAAAAGCACACGCATATTTTCATCAAATACTGGCTTATCAGCATGAGCGATAATAAAAGATCCAGTTCCGATATTAGCCTCTAAAGTACCTTCTGTCAAAACATTTAATCCTACAGCCGCACATTGTTGGTCCCC
>JAVEQW010000056.1:0-1901 GCA_034007385.1 Candidatus Izemoplasmatales bacterium | reverse complement strand
GGCGAATACGGCAACTGGGAGGTATACAAGGACTCCCCTATTTTATTATAGAGGATAGTCCGCATACTCTGAGTTCCAACATCAACAATCGCAATACATTTTCCCTTATTCATAAACCTTAAACATCTCCATGTGTTCGATAATTGTTTCTTTAGCGATTTTTACCGCTTTAGTACTTAGTTGAGAATAATGCACTTCTTCATTCTTCGCAATCGCACTCCTGAACAACCCTACCACTTGACGAGAAATTTCTGTATTTACATTAATTTTTGCGATACCGTTTTTAATACATTCATGCACTGTATCTTTAGGAGTTCCACTTCCACCGTGTAATACCAAAGGAATATTAACCAAAGCTTTTATTTCTTTTAATCTATCAACGCTGATATTTGGTTCACCCTTATACATTCCGTGAACAGTACCAATGGAAACCGCCAAACAATCAACTTTTGTTGCTTCAACAAACTCTTTGGCTTGAAGCGGATCGGTGTAATTAGTAACACCTTCATCTTCATTGGAATGACTTCCTAATGCGATTGAACCAAGTTCAGCTTCAACAGTAACATTATTCTTATGAGCATACTCTACTACTAATTTTGTATTAGCTAAATTCTCTTCAAAACTTAAATGTGAACCGTCATACATAACTGATGTAAATCCACTGTCTATAGCTTTCTTAATTGTATCGATATCTTTAGTGTGATCTAAATGAAGTACTACTGGCAAATCCATATCCAAAGTCATGGTTCTAACAAGATTTGCAATCTCTTTCAACTCCATGTTAACCAAATACTTTTCTCCGAAAGCAATGATAGCTGGAGTCTTGTTTTCCTTTATAGCTTCGATAACAGCTCTTATTGTCTCGTAATTATATACATTAAAAGCTCCTACTGCATACTTTCCTTCTAAAGCTTTATATAAAACATCATTCAAGTTTGCAATCATTTTTTAACACCTGCAAGCCATTTCTTGAAATCTTCATTTTCTAACACTTCAGGATTTAATATGAATTGAGCTTTCTTACCGCTTAAGAATCTTTCAATGTCTTCAAACAATAAATAAGGCGATCCAGTTAAAACCTCTGTAGTAGTTCCGGCAATGTGAGTTGTTAAAGTAACATTGTCTAAATCAATGAACTTAGAGTTTGGATTAATTGGTTCTTCATCAAAAACATCTAAACCAGCTCCAGCAATCTTCTTATTCTTTAATACTTCATATAAATAATCCATATCAATTAGACCAGATCTTCCTGTATTAACAATATAAGAAGTTGGTTTCATCATATCTAAATACTCTTTTGAAGCCCAACCCTTAGTTGCGTCAACTAAACGTAAATGGATACTTAAAAAGTCAGATTCTTTAAATAATGTTTCTTTATCTACAGGTTTACAATTAGCATCAATGATATCTTGTTCTGGAGTAAAAGCGTCATAAACCAATACTTCTAAATCCCAACCTTGAAGTTTTTGCGCTACTAATCTACCAATATAACCAAATCCTGCAATACCAATTTTCTTTCCCTTTAATTGCGGAACAAAATCAACGTTGGAAAACTCTTTCTGCCAACCTTTATTCTTAATGGAATTATGAGCTTTAGCGATGTTTCTTGATTCCGCCAACATTAAACCAATCGCAAAATCACTAACAGCTTCAGCATTTCTTCCCATAACGTTAAAAGCTAAAATTCCTCTTTTTGTCGCTTCTTTTAAATTAATGTTTTCTTTTCCCGCTCTAGCCAATCCGACTATTTTTAAATTTGGCATAGCATCCATTAATTTAGAAGATACAGGAACAAACAATCCCGCTAATAACTCAGCGTCTTTGCCTTCCTTTAATACTATGTCTGGAACCACTTCGATTTCCGGACCTTGTTGTTCTACTTTTAATCTTCTGTCTTGCAA
>JAVEQW010000055.1:0-8297 GCA_034007385.1 Candidatus Izemoplasmatales bacterium | reverse complement strand
GTGATAAAACACCTAAAACGTTAAAAAAGATTTTAATATTTAAAAGATTTGTTATATAATATATAAGACATCTGAATTTAAAAGGAGTTTTTAACATGTTAAATTTGACTAAAAAAATCACAACATTAGCACTTATGACACTTTTAGGAGTTGCTTTAGTAGCTTGTGGCGGTGGTGAAACTACAGCATTTAATCCAGAACAAAGTTTAATACCGGAAATAACAAATCCAGATAAAGTCTTCTATAGTACAGACGACTATGAAATAACTTATCAAGAATTATATAACAGTGTTAAAGTTAATGATGGTTTAAACCAATTATTAGCGATGATTGACACTGATCTTTTGGCTGATTATATCCTTGAAGTCACACAAGCAGAAATTGACAACAAAAAATTAAAATTGACTTATGATACCGATGATCAAGAAATTATTGATACCCTTGATGAAGATACAAAGCAAGAAAAGATTCAAAATTTTATTGATCAAATGTTTTTACTTGGATATCCTGAAGCAGAAATTGATGATTACGTTCGTCTTGTGCTTGCCAGAGAAAACTATGTCATTGAATATATGACAAGTGAAGATTCTCAGGAAGAAACATGGCATATCGGACCAAATCAAATCGCGCAGTATTATGATGTTACTTTTGAAGACGATATTCAATCAATCAAGATTAAATTCGAATCAGAAGCTGATGCTTCAAGAATTATGAGAAGTTACAACCTTATTAGTAAGAATGGTAAAATCTTAGTTTATACAGGTGAAAAACCATTAGAAGAAGTTCCTTCATATATGTTAGATGAAACCAACACTCAAGAATTGACAGATGCGGAAGTTCTAGAATATTTCTTGAAGATGTACAATGACGTATATTCAGGATTTAGAACTGAAATACCAGAAACATCAACTTTTGAGGATTTATTTGATAATGAAGATTTAACTGTGAACTACGATGAAATCGCTGGTTACAATAAATCATTAGCTGAATTTGTCTTTACTTCTTTAGGCAATTATGAAGACTATCAATCAGAAGATGATACAACAATTTTCTATACATACAAACCTGAAAGATTCTATTCTGGTAGAGATACGGCTTATTACATGATTCTTAATTTGACTGGTCAAGATAAGTTTGATACAAAAGATTTTGATGGAACAAAAAGTGAACTTATAGCTATTATTGGTGAAGAATTATACAACGAAGTTGAACAAGAAATCATCGACTTAAACTTCAGTTCATCAAGTTTCATACCAAGAAGAATGGCTGAATTAAGAGCATTGCATAATCTAAGAATTCATGATTATTATTTAGCGACTGATTATAAAGCAATTGACACGGATTTTGAAATCGATCAAGAAGGAAGCCTAACTTTAGTCGCTTCTTATGACGACAAAACAATCTCAGCTGACCAATTTTTCAGTTATGTAATGAATAGAAACGCGGGAATGTATTTAATTCATACAGCTCAAATCAAAGCTTTAATGAACGCTCATTTCGAAACAGTTTATTGCTTGGATACAGCAACTTGCGAATATGATTATGAAAAGAATGAATCAGCTAAAATGGTTGAACACGTTAACGCTTATAACACCATGAAAACTCAGTTTGAAGGTAGCATGTACGCTTCTTACTATACTTTCGAAGATTACTTATACCTTGCTTACGGCGTTAAGAACATGGAAGAAATGATTAATAGCTATTATATTAAACAAACACTTCAACCGATATATATTTTCGATATGGTTAAAGCCAATGATTATGAAGTATTAAATTCATTAATTGATATGATGCAACCATATTATGATAATTATTATAGTTTAAAAGTAAATCATTTATTAATCTACGTGGATAGAAACGAAGATGGATCTGCAGATAAATATGAAGATTTTTATGAAGAGTTAGACGCAGAAGCTAAACTAAATCATGATGCAAAACTAGAAGCTTTTGAACTTGCGATAAGAACTTATTTAGAAGATGAAGACAACACCTTCTCAAGCCTAGTGAGCGAATATAAACAAGCTTTACGAACAGATGAAACTTGGGGAGAATTCAAGGCTTACGGTTTATATATCTTAACTGAAAACCTATCAACATCAAGTTCATTGACATATGCAAATTCAATCAATAAGTATGAAGATAGTTTTGTTGAAAGATTAATTGAATTATATCAATTGTATAAACTTGAAGAAAACTTGGATGAAGCCTACCTATTGGATAGTTCATTGCTTGAAACTTCTTATGGTTTACATTTGATTAAAGCGGAAAAAGGTAGTGTATTCGATAGACCTAGCGCTGAATTTGAAATGACATATAACGATGAAAATGTTCCTAATTTTGCAATAGGAATTGAAAACGATTCAGAGTATATTTCTTTCGAACAACTTAAACTTTATGCTCAATATCGTTTCAGTGTTGTGGCTTTCGGATCAGTTGATTTGGAAGAACAATATGGTTTTGTAAGACCTTCTATTCCAGCTTCTGTAAATGCAGCTTTTAAAGAATTTGCTTCAAAATTACATGATGCATTATATGTAGTTGGATATTTGAATGTTGGTATTGTTGAAGAATTATCATTAGGTGATTTCGTTAATGGTCACGCTGCATATTTTGATGGAAGTCAAGAAGATTTAGCGGCGATTTTAAATCAAATAAGCGATATCTATAACCGTCAAATATTCATTGAATTAGATTTAAGATAAATAAATTAAGTGCGGTAATTATTTCCGCACTTTTACATTAAGGAAGAAATATGAAAAAAGTTGAAGAGAAAATTATAAAGCAAAATACTATTTTTACTATTTTTGCCAATTCGTTTTTGGCGATAATTAAACTACTAGGTGGAATAATCGGAAAATCAAGTGTTTTAATAACAGATGCCATTAATTCAATCAGCGATATAGCGACAAATTTAGTTGTCTTTATTTCAGCAAAGTTTTCTAAAAAGGAAAGAGACGAAACTCACCCATATGGACATGATAAGTTTGACAGCATGATTTCAATCTTTTTGGGAGTAGCTTTAATCGTTACCGCTTTTCAAGTAGGTAAAAGCGCAGTTTTAAAACTTTATGATGTAATTTTTAATAATCTTGTTATTGTTGTTCCAGCTTGGTATACAATTGTTGTTGTTGCGATAACTTTAATTGTAAAGGAATATCTTTATCGTAAAACAAAGGTTGATGCTAAAAAAGCTAGTTCTCAAGCCTTGATGGCTCAAGCTTGGGATCATAGATCAGATACCCTGACTAGTTTAGGAGCGTTAGTAGGGATTTTAGGAGCGATTTTCGGATGGGGATTTTTAGATCCTATCGCTTCACTCTTCATTGTTTTCTTTATTCTTAAGTTAGGTTTCATGATTATTAAGACAGGAGTTTCACAGGTTGTGGATGAATCGGCTAATGACGAACAAGTAAACAAAATCAGAAAAATCGTATTGGAAAATAAAAACGTTATTAAGATAGACGAAATAAAAACTAGGATGTTTGGTGTTAAATACTACGTTGATTTGGAAATCTCTTTAGACAAATTTCTTTCATTAGAAGAAGCCCATAAGATAGCGGAAGCTATCCATGATGATATCGAAGATAGGATTTCTGATGTTATCCATTGCATGATTCACGTTAATCCTAGTGAAACAAAAAGAATATCAAAATCAAGTTGATAAAACCATATCTTAGTGATATAATAATAAATCACACATTAGAATATACTTGCTAAAGGAGTGAGTTAAATGTTTTTATCATTTATAACTAATTTTTTGGAAAATGGCCCAGGAATAGTTGAAATTATTACCAGAATGTTATTAACTGCAGTATTTGTTGGAGTTATCGGTTTGGAAAGACAAATGCGCCATAAGATTGCCGGAGTTACAACCCATTTAATGGTTGCCTTCGGAGCTGCTGGAATCGCAATTTTACAAGATGCATTATACTATGACGCTATAGCGACTACTCAAGCGCTTTATGACAACGTTGGTTATTATATTGAAATTCAAATTCAAAGGCAAAGAGTTATTGCTCAAGTTGTTACAGGTGTCGGTTTCTTAGGAGCTGGTACGATTCTTAAAACCAGAAACGGTATCTATGGACTAACAACAGCAGCTACACTTTGGTTAGCCGCAATGATTGGTTTAACGTTTGGAATGGGAGCTTATGTTATAGGAGCTGTAATATCAATTTTCTCACTTATTTTCTTAACCTTTTTCCGCAAAATTCTTGGTAAAACTTCTTTAAAACACCAAGAAAGTCCAGAAATAATTGGTTCACAACCAGTAGACGAATAAAAGAGATTCTAACGAAAAGAATCTCTTTTCTTTTTGTAAAACTTTATATCACAAAAATTCATTCATATTTTTTGCAAAAAGACTGTAAATAGTATAAACTATTTATGGTGTTTGCGGGAGGTATAAACATGACTTTAGAAATTAAAGATTTGTACGTTTCCATTGAAGATAACTTAATTTTAAAAGGTTTAAACTTAAAAGTAAATGGTGGCGAAACACACGCTATAATGGGTCCTAACGGAACAGGCAAATCGACTCTAGCACAAATTTGCATGGGTCATCCTAGTTATAAAATTGAATCAGGCGATATATTATTAGACGGAGAAAGCATTATTGACAAGACAGTAGATGAAAGAAGCCGTTTAGGGCTTTTTTTAGCTATGCAAAATCCAATAGAAGTCCCTGGAGTAACTAACTTCGATTTTGTCAAAGCTGCAGTTCAAACAAGAATGGGCAAAGACGAGCATTTGAGAATCGGTAAGTTTATTCTTAAATTTGAAAAAGCTTCACAAGACTTAAAAATGGGCCAAGGACTTGCGCATCGTTTCTTGAATCAAGGATTTTCTGGTGGAGAAAAGAAAAGAAATGAAATTCTCCAGATGAAAATGCTGAACCCTCGTTTTGCATTTCTAGATGAAATCGACTCCGGATTAGACGTAGATGCTTTAAAATTGGTTGGCCAAAATGTAACTGAACTTAAATCAAATGATTTAGGTTTAGTACTTATTACTCACTATCAAAGGTTGTTAGATTACATTACTCCTGATTTCGTTCATATCATGATTAATGGTAAGATAGTAAAAACAGGAAAAGATGAATTAATAAAAAGAATCGACCAGGAAGGTTATGATTGGGTCAAGAAAGAATTGGGAATTGAAGAGGAAGATGTCAAACCATATTCTTTAGGTGTTTGCCCATCGAAACATTAGTATGAAGATTCTAAAATTTTTAAAAGAGAAGAAAACCCTAGTTGCCTTTGATAACCAACAATTAATTAATAATGCTGAAATAAAAATAAAAAACAATCATTTAAACTTTACCAAGGAAAATGATTATTTTGTTTTTATTGATAATTTTGACAGATTTGATAATTTGGTTTTCAATGTTAAAGAAGGGATAAGCATTAGAATATACCTTATAACTTACCAAAGCAAGAATATAAACATCGAATATGATTTTGTGTTAAACGAATCATCAAGTTTGGAACTTTTTACTAACTTTAATACCAGAAAGAATAATGATTTAGATTTAAACATGAACTTTAAACTGAGTGAGAATGCAAGATTGAAGTTAATGAATGCCCTTATTTACAGCGGTAATATTAAACTTTCTACCAGTGTTAATTTAAATGGGAAAAAGTCGGCTTGTGAAATTGAGGTTTTAAATATCGGACATAAAAATTATATCTTTACTATTGATCAATTTGTTCGTCATTTAAACAAATCAACCGTTTCCAATATTAACAACTCTTTGATTTCTAATCAAATGTCGAAACTTAATTATTCAGTTTCAGGCTTTATCGCTAAAGGCAATGAAATGTCAAAAGCTCATCAAAACAATAAAGGCATTATGCTTTCCGATAAATCAGAGATTGAAGTTGAACCAAAACTTTTCATTGATGAATATAATGTAGAAGCAAGTCACGGAGCTGCAATCGGTCAAATGGACGAAATGCAACTATATTACTTGTTATCAAGAGGATTGACTGAACAAGAAGCGAGATCATTAATTATCTTTGGTTATACAAATCCATTTATATCAATGATTGAAGATAAAGATATAAAGAGGATGCTTACTTCACAAATTACTAGAGTAATGAAGGAGAAAGCTGATAATGAATAAAAATGTTATTTCTGATTTTCCACAAATAAATGCCGGTTATATCTATTTCGATACAGCCGCAACCAGTTTGAAGCCAAAACAAGTAATTGAAGCTGTCAATATGTATAACGAATCTTTGAGTGCCAATATTCATAGAGGCATGTATTATAACAGTGTGAAAACTACAGAATTATATGAAGAATCAAGAAGCGTTATTGCTAAGTTTATAAACGCTAATGAAAATGAAATCGTCTTCACTAGAGGAACAACTTCATCAATCAATCTAGTTGCCTCAAGTTATGGTTTATTAAACTTAAAAAAAGGCGATGAGATTATCGTCTCCGAACAAGAACATCATTCACAGTTCTTACCTTGGCAAAACGTTGCTAAAAGAGTGGGGGCGACACTTAGATTCGTTGAACTAAATAAAGAAGGAAAAATTACCGTTGAAGCCTTTAAGAAAGTCTTAAGCGATAAAACTAAAGTAGTAGCTTTAAACTATGTCTCTAATGTCTTAGGATATATTAACGATATTAAGGAAATAACAAGATTGACTCATGAAAAAAATACTATTATGGTAGTTGACGCTGCTCAAGCAGTTCAACATATCAGAGTTGACGTAAAAGATCTTGATATAGATTTTTTAGCCTTTTCTGGACATAAAATGTTAGGACCTACTGGTATTGGTGTCTTATATGGCAAAGCCAAACATCTAAATAATCTAGAACCGGTTGAATTTGGCGGAGATATGAATGAAGATGTGGAAAAAGATGTTTCAACATGGAAAAAATCACCATTTAAATTTGAAGCTGGAACGATGCCTATTGCTTCAGTTATCGGATTAAAAGCAGCAGTTCAATATCTCGAGAAATTAGGTTTAGAAAACATTCATTCATATTCAATGGATCTTTATAAATATTTGCTTAAAGAAATGAATAAGATTGAAGGATTGACAATCTATAATCCTAATTCGGATACAGGTATATTAACTTATAATTTGAGTAATGTTCCTGCCCATGATGCAATAACATATTACGCAGAAAAAAATATCGCATTAAGAAGCGGACAACATTGCGCTAAACTAATCCATGATTTTTTAAATATTCATTCATCGTTAAGAGTTACAGTATATTTCTATAATACAAAAACAGAAATTGATAGATTTATTGAAGTAACCAAAGAGGCTATTGCATATTTTAAAAACATTGGGTTTTAAGGAGGAATTTATGACAAATCTAGATAATCTATATCGAGAAATTATTATGGAGCATTATAAAAATCCTCGTAATAAAGGTTTGCTCGACGATCCTAGATATACAAAAATAAGAATAAAGAATCCGTCATGCGGTGATGATATCACCGTTCAAACATTAGTTGAAGACGGTATAATAAAAGATTGCAGACAAGAAGCGACCGGTTGTTCTATATCAGTAGCTTCGGCTAGTGTTTTAACAGAAATCATGATGAATAAGCCAGTTTCAGAAGCGATTAAGTTAGCTGAAAATTTTCTTAATATGGTTTCAAACAAAGAGTATGACGAGACTTTAGATTTAGAAGAAGCTGAAGTATTCGGCGGCGTCAAACAATTTCCAGCACGGATTAAATGTGCTTCAATTGCTTGGGTAGCTTTCAAAGATACTCTGGATAAGGAGTGATAACCCTTGAGTAAAGATAAAGACAAAGAAATGAATTTTGACCATGAATATAAATATGGTTTTAAAACCGAATCCAAATCAGTTAAACAGACTAAGAGGGGTTTATCAGAGGAAGTAGTAAGAGAAATATCAATGATAAAGAATGAACCGGAATGGATGCTGAAAACTAGACTAGATGCTTTAAAAGCGTTCTATGAAATCAAGAATCCTGACTGGGGTCCAGATCTATCTGAGATTGATTTTGACGATATCATCTATTACATTAAACCATCTGACCGAGTTGAAAGAGATTGGGAAAACGTACCTCAAGAAATTAAAGACACTTTCCAAAAGCTCGGGATTCCCGAAGCCGAACAGAAGTATTTATCAGGCGTTACTACACAGTTTGAATCAGAAGCCGTTTATCACAGTACAATTCAAGAATTAAATGATCAAGGCGTGATTTTTCTAGATACAGACTCGGCTTTGAAAGAACATCCGGAAATATTCAAGAAGTATTTTACCAAAGCAGTTAGTTACAGAGATAATAAATACGCAGC
>JAVEQW010000004.1:0-40133 GCA_034007385.1 Candidatus Izemoplasmatales bacterium | reverse complement strand
GTTGTACTTTGATATTATACAAGTATATGCAAGGGGTATCGCATGAAAGATAAAAAGAAAAATAATAGATTATGGAGTGGAGAGTTCAAATTAAAAGTGGTTTTAGATATTATTGATAATGAACTATGGTAAGGCAACCCTTTTTAGGACAATTTTTACATAGACACTTGTAATCGATAATCAACTGGAGATAAGTACCCCAAACTACCATGGATTCGCTTGGTATTATACCAGTTGATATAATCGAACAATTCAATTTCCAATTGTTCTAAATTGTCGAATTTTCTTTTTCTTACAAACTCAGTTTTAACAATTTTGTATAAAGCTTCTGCTACAGCGTTATCATAAGGACATCCCGGATTACTTAATGATCTTTTAATATCAAATGCAGTTAGAATCTCTTCAATTGCGATATTCTTGAACTCACTTCCTCTATCAGTATGAAATAGTTCTATGTCAGATAAACGTATGCTAGAGTTCATGAAAGCTTGTTTAACTAGTTCAGCGTCTTTCTTGGGACCGACACTATGGCCAATAATCTCTCGATTGAATAAATCGAGTAAAACACAGATGTAATGCCATTTGTTTGCGACTCTAACATAGGTAAGGTCGCTGACAATCACTTGATGTTTTTTCTTCCCGTTGAAGTCTCTATCAAGCTCATTCTCAACCAATTCTTGATTAGATTTGCTCTTGTGATTCTTATATTGCTTAACCTGATAGTTTGAGACCAATCCATGTTTCATCATGATTTGCCGGATTTTTCGTCTCGAAATGATGATTCCTTGCTTGCTAAGTTCTTCACGGATTTTCCTTGCTCCATAGTTGTTTCGGCTTTCTTTGAATGCGCTGATAACGCTCTTTTCTTTCTCATCATTGTCTTCTTGCTCTATCATGTTAATGTGATAGTAGTAGAGTGACCTGCTTATTTTCAACACCTTGCACATCTTTGCGATGGAATACTTATAGGAATTGTTGCGAATTACTTTTGCTTTCGTCCCATTATCAGCGCTGCTTGCTTTAAAATATCATTTTCCATCTTTAATTCTTGGTTTTCTTTTTGTAGACGTATCAACTCTTTTTCAGCTTCGCTACGATTATCGCTTGCTTTGAATGAACCTGTTGTGTCATTCTCATGGATCCATTTGTAGATGGTAGCTCTTGAGATGTTATATTCTCTCATCAAATATGTGACTGATTTTCCGCTTTTCTTAAGAGCGACTATCTGCCTCTTAAATGCATCTGTATATGTCGTATTTCTTGGCATGTTAGTTTCCTTATTTCTTATCAATTTTTGAAGGGCTTAAATTTAGGTTTTGTGGATAACTCTTTTCACTTCGTTACCAAAAACCTTTAAAATCTTTCTTTCCATTCTAACATGTCTATATCTTTTCTGTCCTACTTATTGTAACCTATCTATATCAACTTTTTAAATCAAAATTTCCTATCCATAATGTTCGAAAATAATTTAACTTTGAATATGACTGAAAATTATGATACTTTACTGGAATTATTCCCATTTACTGCAGATGATTCAGTTACTCAATCGGTTCTTATACAGGAATAATTTTTTAAAATAACCATATAAATATAAACTTATAGATAAAACAAAATAATTTTTTAGTTTAAAAAGATTTCCGAAACGGAAATCTTTTTCTTATCCTTTGAAACAAATAAAACTTTTGGTATAATGTTTATGATAGGAGATGATTGTATGACACTATTTATATCCAATACAACAAATATTATTGTAACCGCAGGTATCGTTGTTATCATACTTGCATATTTGCTTCTACAAAGAAAATATATCAAGAAAAAAGGCGACGATATTAACAAATTAGTTTTAGGCTTATTATACTTTTTTGATTTTATTTTATTGGTTGGAGGTATTTTGTTAGGACTTTTAGTTTGGGGTTTTGACTATAATACTTTCCTAGATGGTTTCTGGGGAGATTTCAGCGCTTTCATTCTTGAACAAATCGGAGATATCATTCTTTCAGTAATAATCGTTTTAATTATATCTTTTATTCTTAAAGTGATAAAAATAATCTTAAAGAAATCAGCCACAAAAGAGGGACCTAATAAAAAACGTCGTGTAACGATGTTAAAAGTAACAAACTCACTAATCAATTACACATTGAAGATAATAATGATTCTAGTAATTCTTTCTATTTGGGGAGTAGATGTTTTACCAGCTTTAGCCGGTTTAGGAATCTTAGGTTTAGTTGTTGGTCTCGGAGCTCAAAGCTTAATCAAAGACTTAATTGCTGGATTCTTCATAATCTTCGAACATCATTTTGATGTTGGTGATGTTGTTGAAATAAATGGTTTCAAAGGAAGAGTTATAGATATCGGTTTAAAAACAACTCGTGTTCAAAACTGGAAAAACGATATTAAGATTTTCTCTAATGGTAATATAACTGAATCTATCAACTACTCATTAGCAGATTCTTTCGCTGTTATAGAGTTTGGTATTTCATATGGCTCTGATATTCAAAGAACCTTAGATCTCTTGGAACAAGAATTGCCTAAGCATATGGATAAACTTCCTGATTTGATTGAAATACCAAAGGTTTTAGGTGTTACTGATCTTGCTAGTAGTTCAGTTAATATCAGAGTGATCGCAAAAACTAATCCTGAAGCTCAATACGGTGTTGAAAGAAAACTCCGTCAAGCTATCAAAGAACTACTTGATGAAAACGGTATTGAAATTCCATTCCCACAAGTAGTTGTTCACGAAGCAAAAAAGAACTAGATAATTAAGAAAAAAATAAGAGGTAAGCTTTAAAAAGCAAACCTCTTTTTTAATTGTTATTTACTAATGTCTAAGTATACTTTACCGTCTTTTATCTCAATTACGCGATCAGTTTTTTCCGCAACTGTTCTGTCATGAGTAATGATAATAAAAGTAGTTTTAAACTTTTGGTTAATTTCTCTTAATAACTCATAGACCTTTTCGGTAGTATCGCTATCAAGGTTACCTGTAGGTTCATCAGCCAAGACAATTGCCGGATTATTGATTAAGCTTCTGGCAATCGCAACTCTTTGCTGTTGACCACCGGATAGGTTTGTAGCTAACTTATTCTTGAAGTTACCTAAACCGACTATATCCAATAATTCATTAGCTCTCTTTAATACTTCATCAGTTATTGGTTGTTTAGATATTCTGTAAGGCATCAAAACATTTTCCAGAGCTGTAAACTCCGGTAACAAATAATGGAACTGAAAGATAAAACCTAATGACCTATTCCTAAAAGCAGCTAAATCATTCTTGCTCAATTTTGCCAAAGATTCGTTCTTAAATAAAATATCTCCAGTTGTAGGTCTATCCAAAGAACCAACTATATTTAATAAAGTGGATTTCCCTGAACCTGATTGACCGATAATAGCGTTAAAAGAACTTTCCTCAAACTCTAAATCAACATCAAATAATACTTTTGTAGGGTTTTTCGTATTTTCTCCATAGGTTTTGCAAACCTTTCTTAAACTTAAAATACTAGCCATTACGAATCACCTCGATTACACTTAATTTTGAAGATTTGATTGCTGGACTTAATGCTGCAATCATTGAAGCTGCTATAGCGATTCCGGCTGATAAAGCTAAGAAACCTGCATTAATGCTGATTGGAATATCTGTACCGCTAAAAGTAGTGAAAGCATATAATAAACCAACGCCTAATAAGATACCCAAGATAGCGCCAAACACTCCCAGAAGCATACCTTCGAATAAGAAAATCAAACTTGCATCTCCGTCTTGAATACCCATAGCTTTTAAAATACCCAATTGTTTTGATTTTTGCAACACGGTAATTGCTAAAGTAGATGATATACCAAGTACGACTGATACAATAACAAAGATTTGGATCATCAATGAAGAAATGCTTTGACCTTGAAGTCCAGATAATAAAGATTCGTTTTCACTAATCCAAGTAGTGATTTTAAACTCATCACTGATTTCATTTTCAATCTCTAACTTAGTAACCTCTTCAGCATCAAAAACTTCATTCAGCTGCATTTCGATATTGCTAACAACATTGCCTTCATCAATAATGTTTTGAACTGTATCAAGACCAGTAATAACCCATGTATTGTTGATTTCATTAACACCGAAATCAAAGAATCCTACGACTTTAAAAGTTTGATTTCCATAAATACCTGATAAGAATTCAATATCATCACCGATATCAATTCCTAGATTTTCTTTTAAGTTCAATCCCAAAGCAACTTCATTTAATGCATTAGGAAATTCACTACCGGGAATGAATTTTTCTTCGAATTTATAAATCTCATCAGCTGTAGAAAAATCAAAACCTCTAAGTAGTATACTTTCAGATGCATCACCATTGATAAGCGATCCATTAGATGTAAGCGTCGGACTAATAACTTTGATATTGTCGCTTGAATTATCAATCAATGTAACCAAATTCTGATAATCACTAATATAATCATCTTCTAACGAAATAGTAATTTGCGATCTAGAACCGATTGTTGTGTTAACTAAAGATGTTTGTAATCCGGAAATTAAAGCGCCAATAAATACTTGAACACTAACGCCAACGGCTATACCCAAAACAATCACTAAAGTTTGTCTTTTTGACGCAAGAAGGAATCTCTTAGCTATTTGAAAAGCTAATTTCATAGTACTTCCTCCTTAAACTTTACAATATCTTCGTAAGTCTGCACGACGAAATCATGACTAACTTGAGATAAAGTATGAGCATTATTAGCGGCTTGGCCACCAATAATAATTTTTAAGTCAGAATTAACTTCTCTTAACTTCTCAGTTAATTTCTTAGTAGCGACGATATTGTAGTAATTTGTAATGCTCAATGCTAAAAAGTCTGGTTTTAGAATACTAACGGCTGAAACCACTTGCTCATTAGGTGTATTAGCGCCAATATACTTAGCGTCAAAACCTTCTAAAATAAAATAATTGGTTGCGATAATCGCTCCGATTTCATGATACTCTAACTGAGGACATGCTACTAAGATAGTTTTATCAACCTTTGGTTTTTTCTGCTTTATTAAATATGGATATGAACTTTCTAGAATAGTTCTAATAATTGATGTTCTTGCATGTTCTTTCCAGATGCAGATTTCTTCAACGTTAGAATCACATTCATATTCAGCCAAAGCCGGAATGACATAGTTTTCATAGACATCTCTGACAGTAGCTCCCTCATCAAAGAGTTCCATAATATAGATGACACATTCATCTTTTTTTTCATGGTTTAAAAGTTCGATAAACTCTTTGTAACTTTTTTCTTTCATAAACAGTCCTCCTAAATAATCATTATACCGGAATTTATTAAAAAAAAACGTAAATTTGCACAAAAAAATTTATTTAACAATAATTGAATATGTAATGTTATTGTGCTATAATCTATAGAAGTTATTTATAGAAGAATAAAGAGGTTATTATGGGCAAAATAATGTTTAAAGATTTAGAAAAATACTATAATCAAGAAATCGAAATTCAAGGATTTGTCGACAAAATCCGTGATTTACAATATGTTCAATTTGTTGTTTTACGAGACTCATCAAATAAAGTCCAAATGACAGTTGAAAAAAATGAAGAAAATAAAGAGTTGAATGAAATTATCTCTTCTTTAACTAAGGAAAGTACAGTTCTTGCTAAAGGTACTATCTACCAACAAGAAAAGGTCAAACTAAGAGGAATGGAGTTTATTCCAAACAAAATAGAAATTACTTCAAAAAGTGAAGAAGAACTACCGATTGATATCTTAGACTACACTAATAAATCAAAACAAGATTTGCGATTAGACAACCGTTTCCTAGATTTAAGACTAGATAAAAACTATTTAATCTTCAAAGGTCAAACCCTAGCTGAAATGGCTATGAGAGAATATTGGATCAGAAACAATTTCATAGAAATTCACTCACCTAAAATATTAGGAACAGCATCTGAATCTGGCGCAGAAGTATTCTCGATGGATTACTTTGGAAGAAAAGTTTTTCTTGCTCAATCACCGCAATTCTATAAACAAATGGCAATGGCTGCCGGTTTTAATAATGTTTTTGAAATCGGACCGGTTTTTAGAGCCGAAAACTCTCATACTGCTTATCACGCAACCGAATTCACTTCAGTGGATATTGAAATGTCTTGGATCAAATCATATCACGAAGTAATGGACGCTGAAGAAGCTAAACTTAAAGAAGTTATGAAAAGACTTCACAATGATCTGAATCAAGAGTATCATGCAATGTTCAAGAAAGACATCGAAATCCCTAACTATGATTTCCCAAGAATTCCTTTCTATGAAGCAAAGAAAATCATTCAAGAGAATTATAAATATATTGGTGAGAAAGAACATGATTTCGACCGTAAAGAAGAAGAGTTAATTGGACTTTACGCTAAGAAGAAACTCAATTCTGATTTTGTCTTTATTATTGACTATCCTTTTGCAGCCAGACCTTTCTATCATATGTTAGATCCAAATACAAAATTAACTTATAGTTTTGACTTGCTTTATAAAGGCATCGAAATTACTACTGGAGCCCAAAGAGAACATCGTATCGAAGTATTAAAAAAACAGGCAATTGAAAAAGATATGAGTCTTGAACCAATCGATTTCTATTTGAATTTCTTTAGATATGGTATGCCACCTCATGGAGGTTATGGTTTTGGATTGACAAGATTCTTAATGAGATTGTTTGAAGTTGAATCAATCAGAGACGTAACTTTCCTTTATCGAGGACCAAATCGCGTAAATCCATAATAAATGAAACTAAGCGTTAAACTGCTTAGTTTTTTTTCTAAAAATATGATAAAATAAATTAAATGAATAGGATTAATATTATGATAGATTTAAAGGTAATATATGAGGACAACCACATAATAGTAGTAGAAAAACCTGCGGGAGTATTATCTCAAGCTGGATCTTTACCTTTAACTGACTTATTAACACTCATAAAGGAGTATTTGAAGGAAAAATATAACAAACCAGGCAATGTTTTCTTAGGTCTTGTCCACCGTCTTGATACAAACGTAGGTGGAGTCATGGTTTACGCTAAAACCTCAAAAGCGGCTTCAAGACTAAGCAAAGAAATCCGAAATCACGATTTCAATAAGAATTATCTAGCGATTATTGAAGGCACTGTAGAAGTAGATAAAACTGAAACATTAACCGATTATCTTGCAAAAGATGAAGACAAAAAATTAGCATATTTTACAAACTCTATAGAAGGAAAAATCAGCACTCTAACTTATAAAGTCCTAGCTAACAAAATTATGGATAATAAGCCGTATTCGCTAATTCAAATTGAACTTGAAACCGGTAGGTTTCATCAAATAAGAGCTCAACTCGCAAAACATCTTTATCCAATTGTTAACGACTCTAAATACGGAAAAAACCAAACTGATTTTGCTTTAGGTCTATATTCTTATAAAATCATTTTCAAACATCCTACTATGGATGAAATTTTGAGTTTTAAGCTTTTGCCAAAAGATTACCCCTTTAATATATTTAGCAATGAAATATCCAAACTGGAGGACATACTATGAATCTATTAGTCTTGGGTGGTGCTGGTTATATCGGCAGCCACTTCGTGAAAGAAGCCTTAAAAAACAATCATCAGGTTATAGTAATCGATAACCTGTCTACCGGTCATATTGAAGCTTTACCTAAATCAGTTAAATTGTATCAAGGCGATATCCGCGATCAAAAATTTCTTGATGAAGTTTTTTCTCAGGAACAAGTTGACGCTTGCGTCCATTTTTGTGCATATAGTCTAGTTGGAGAATCTATGAAAGACCCGCTTAAATACTTCGATAATAATGTTATAGGAGCAATAAGATTAGTTCAAGCTATGGTTAAACATAATGTAAAGTACATCGTTTTTTCATCAACTGCTGCAGTATATGGAAGTCATGAAGAAATGCCAATTAAAGAAGACTTTCAAACTCTTCCGACCAATCCATATGGTGATAGTAAGCTATTCATGGAAAAGATTTTCAAATGGTCCGAAGAAGCTTATGGAATCAAATATGTAAGTTTAAGATATTTTAACGTCGCTGGCGCTTCAGAAGAAGGTATAATCGGCGAAGACCATTCACCAGAGACCCATCTAATTCCGATAATCTTGCAAGTGCCTTTAAAAAAACGCAATAAACTAACGATATTTGGCGATGATTACAATACCTTTGACGGCACATGCATTCGTGATTATATTCATGTTTTAGATTTAGCTGACGCTCATTTAAAAGCCCTGGCTTATCTAAAAAAAGAAAATAAATCTGATATCTTCAACCTTGGAAGTGAAGCAGGATATTCAAATAAGCAAATCCTAGAAAACGCAAGGATTGTCACGCATGATTCTATACCATCAGAAATTGGCCCGAGAAGACCAGGCGATCCGGATAAACTTATCGCCAGTAATCAAAAGGCTAAGGATATCCTAAAATGGGAAGTTAAAAGAGATATCACAGATATCTTAAGAACCGCTTGGAACTTTCATAAAAACCACCCGAATGGTTATAAGGGGGATTAATTAAATGATTAACAAAAGCATCAATAAACTCATAAATTATGGGATAAGAAATAACTTTCTTGAAGAAGATGACATCCCTTATGCAGTTAATAGAATCTTAAAAATTCTTGATATAAACTCTTTTGTACCTGTAACTATAGAAGAAGATGAACTTGACTTAAGTGCAATAATAGAGGAAATAGAAAACTTTGCGATTGAAAACAAGGTTTTATTGTCCCAAACTTTAAACTCTAAAGATGCATTTGAAGCTCAAATTATCGACTGTATGTTGCCAAGACCAAGCGAACTTAACAGAATTTTCTATAAAAACTATAAAACCGGTCCATTGACCGCAACTAAATGGTTTCACGATTTTTCAATTAAAACAAACTATATAAAAATAGACCGGATAAATAAAAACCTTAAGTTCAAGTATGAAGGCAAATATTCTCCGCTTGATATTACAATAAACTTATCAAAACCAGAAAAAGATCCATTAGATATCATCAATAACAAAAACAATAACAATGACTATCCGATGTGTCCTTTATGTATCGAAAACGTTGGTGTTTATCAAACTCCGTCATTAGCTCCAAGATCAAATCATAGAGTTATAAATCTTACCCTAAATCATGAAAAAGATAAATGGGGAATGCAATATTCACCATATGCTTATTTTGATGAACACTTGATTGTTTTAAGAAAAGATCATTCTCCGATGTACGTGAACCAGAAAACATTTGCGGAACTAGTTGATTTCATTAATAAGTTCCCGCATTATCTAATTGGTTCAAATGCAGGGCTTCCAATTGTGGGCGGATCAATTTTAAATCACCATCATTTTCAAGGTGGCAGATACGATTTTCCAATTGAAAAAGCACAGGTAATCCATAAAATCAAACGCAAAAGAATGATGATTGAAGTATTGGATTGGCCACTAGCAGCGATTAGAATCGTCGGAAACAATGAGAACAGTATTCTTGATATGGCTAATGCCATTTTTGAATATTGGCTAAAATACGAAAACAAAGACTTGAATATTTTTGCGAAAACCGATGTTGATCATAACACAGTTACACCGATAGTAAAACTCGATGGAGCTTCTTATAATTTCTATATGATTTTTAGAAACAATCTTACAACTCCTGAACTTCCGTTAGGAGTATTCCATCCAAATCCAAAAAGGTTCCATATAAAGAAAGAAAATATTGGTTTAATTGAAGCCATGGGAATGGCGATTCTTCCTGGCAGATTATTACAGGAACTAGAAATGATCAAGGAAGTTTTACTAAACAAGAAAAATATCGATGATTTTCCTGAACTAGATAAGCATAAAGAATGGATATATGTTTTAAAAACACAATCACTAGATGATTTGGACAATCTATTAAACAATGAAGTTGGCAGAATTTTTGAAGAAGTACTTGAAGACTGCAACGTCTTCAAATATGGCACAAAACAAGACTTTATCAATTTTGTAAATAAAGCAATTTATTAAATGATTTTCTTATGATATAATTTATAAGAATTAGAGGTGAATTAATTTGGGAAAGAAGAAATTTGTAGAAGCGATAACTTCAAGAGATGAAGATTTCGCAAGATGGTATACCGATGTTTGTACAAAAGCAGAATTAATGGACTATTCTGAAGCTAAAGGCTTCATTATTTATCGTCCCTACGGTTATGCTTTATGGGAAAATATAAAGAATCATCTAGATAAAGAATTTAAGAAGACAGGACATCAAAATGTTTACATGCCTTTGGTAATTCCAGAGTCACTATTCTTGAAAGAAGCAGAACATGTGGAAGGATTCGCTCCTGAAACCGCGATTGTTACAGTTGGGGGTAATGAGAACTTACAAGAAAGATTAATTATAAGACCAACATCAGAAGTTTTATTCTGTAATCATTATCAAAAAATAATTACATCTTACAGGGACTTGCCAAAAAAATACAATCAATGGTGTTCAGTAGTTAGATGGGAGAAAACCACAAGACCATTTTTACGTGGTTCTGAGTTTTTATGGCAGGAAGGACACACTGTACATAAAGATGAATCAGAAGCTAGAAAAGAAACTATGGATATCCTAGATATCTATAATGATTTAGGAAAAAACCTTTTAGCCATACCTTTTGTTATGGGTCAAAAAACCGACAAAGAAAAGTTTGCCGGAGCCGTTGATACTTATAGCATCGAAGCTTTGATGCATGACGGCAAAGCTTTACAAAGCGGAACTACTCATTATTTAGGAACAGGATTTGCTGAAGCATTCAACATAAAATTTCAAGATGCTGACGGTATCGTTAAACCGGTTCATCAAACTTCTTGGGGTGTTTCAACCAGACTTATTGGAGCAGTAATTATGGTTCATGGTGATGATTCAGGTTTGGTACTACCTCCTTATTTAGCGCCAGTTCAAGTCAATATAATTCCAGTTATGCAACACGTTGACGGTGTATTAGAAAAAGCTCAAAACCTAAAGGATTTATTAGAGAATATCAATATCCGCGTATCAATAGACGATTCAGATAAAACTCCTGGTTGGAAATTCTCCGAATCAGAAATGAAAGGTATTCCTTTAAGACTTGAAATCGGCCCAAGAGATATCGAAAATAATCAATGTGTCTTAGTCAAACGTTATAATGGTGAAAAAGTCATAGTAAACTTAGATGAATTGAAAACACTAGTACCTACATTACTTGAAGAAATTCATCAAGCAATGTATCAAAAAGCACTAGATAACGTTAAAGCCAACACTCGTGAAACAAATGATTATGAAGAGTTTAAGAAGACTATTGCTGAAAAACAAGGTTATATTAAAATGATGTGGTGTGGTAAGAGATCTTGTGAAGAAAAGGTTAAAGAAGATACTCAAGCCACCGCGAGATGTATGCCATTAGCTAAAGAATCGATTGGACATAATTGCCCAGTTTGTGGGGAAGAAGCCAAACATTTGGTTTATTTCGCAAAAGCTTACTAATATCTAAGCATTGAGATTTTAACTCAATGCTTTTATTTTTAATAAACATCACTAATAAATCACAAGCCTAATCGATATAATTTATTGATAAATAGGCGATAAAATGATATTATTATAAGGTGAAGATCAAGAGGTGAAGAAGATGTTTAACTTATTTAATACTAACAAAAAAACCCTAAAACGTTTGGAAATTATTGCCCAGCAAGTAATCGATAAAGAAAATGAATATAAAGCTTTATCTGATGAGCAGTTACAAAACAAAACTCAAGAATTCAAAGAACTTTTAAATAATGGAAAAACCCTTGATGATATTCTAGTTGATGCTTTTGCAACAGTTAGAGAAGCATCCACAAGAGTATTGAAAATGACTCCTTTCAAAGTTCAAATCATGGGTGCAGTAGTTATTCACGAAGGCAATATCGCCGAAATGAAAACCGGTGAAGGTAAAACCTTAACTGCAGTTATGCCTGCCTATCTTAATGCTCTTTTAGGTGAAGGCGTCCATATCGTTACAGTCAACGATTATTTGGCAAGACGTGAAGCGGAAGGAGAAATCGGTGACTTATTCAAGTTCCTTCAATTAACAGTCGGTTTAAACACACGCGAATTAAGTTCAGAAGAAAAAAGAGAAGTTTATAAATGTGATATTCTGTATTCAACCAATAACGAACTAGGATTTGATTATCTAAGAGATCACATGGTAATCTATAAAGAGCAAATCGTACAAAGAAAACTTAATTTCGCCATCATCGATGAAGTTGACTCGATTTTGATTGATGAAGCGAGAACTCCATTAATCATATCTGGTGGCGCTAAAAACACAGCGGATTTATATAAACAAGCGAATTATTTTGTTATCGGAATTTCTGAAGACGATTATGAACTTGATATTAAAGATAAATCCATTACCTTAACTGAACAAGGTATTCATAAAGCAGAAAAATACTTCAACTTAGATAATCTTTATGATGTAAATAATGTTGTGTTACTACATCATATCAATAATGCATTAAGAGCTAATTTTATCATGTCAAGAGACGTTGACTACGTCGTTCAAGACGGAAAAGTAATCATCGTCGATTCCTTTACCGGACGTTTAATGCATGGTCGTCAGTTCTCTGAAGGCTTACATCAAGCTTTAGAAGCTAAAGAAGCCGTAGAAATCAAAAAAGAAACAACCACTTTAGCTACCATCACTTTCCAAAACTTCTTTAGGATGTACTCTAAACTTTCTGGGATGACAGGTACTGCTAAAACCGAAGAAGAAGAATTTAGAAACATCTATAACATGTTTGTTGTGGAAATACCGACAAACATGCCGGTAATTAGAATTGATGACAATGACTTGATATTTGCGACAATGGAAGCTAAATATAAGGCATTGGCAGAAGAAATAACTAAAAGATATAAACTTGGTCAACCGCAACTAGTAGGTACAATTTCGATTGAAAGTTCTGAACTCTTATCTTCTCTTTTAAAAAGAAATGGTGTTAAGCATAACGTTTTAAATGCTAAGCAACATGAAAGAGAAGCGGAAATTGTCGCTAATGCAGGTCAAAAATATGCTGTTACCATCGCCACCAACATGGCAGGTAGAGGTACCGATATCAAATTAGGTGAAGGCGTCAAAGAACTTGGCGGTTTAGCCGTAATTGGTACTGAAAGACACGAATCACGCCGTATTGACAATCAGTTACGCGGTCGTTCCGGTCGTCAAGGTGACCCTGGTTATTCTCGCTTTTTCCTCTCAGCTGATGATGATCTCTTAAGACGTTTCGGTGGCGACAGATTTAAATCGATGATAACTTATATCGTATCCCAAGGAAAAGATGGCACTGAAACACCGTTAGATTTCAAAATGTTTTCCAAAATGGTCCAAAGAGCCCAAACTCAAATTGAAGGAAACAACTTCGATAGACGTAAAACTATTTTGCAATACGATGAAGTGTTAAGAAAACAAAGAGAAATTATTTATACACAAAGAACTGATGTTTTGTTCTTGGATACTATTGAAGAATTAATCGATTCAATGATTGTTGATGCTCTTACAAGAGTTGTAAACAGTCATAATAATGTTGATGATTTATACCAAGCATTAAATAATTATTTTGTGATTAATTCGATTGATAAAGAAGTATTAAAAACTGAACAAGATAAACTAGCTTATGTAATAGATACTTATCAAAAAGATGTCCTAAACAAGAAAACTTTAGCTGGAGAAAAACAATTCAATGATTTCCTTAAAGCGATAACTCTTCGCGTTGTGGATACCTATTGGGTTCAACACATCGATTCCATGAGTGAATTGAGACAAGCTGTAACTTTGCAAAGTTACGGGCAAATCAACCCATTCCGTGAGTATCAAGAAATCGGTTTTAATATGTTTGAAACAATGGTTCAAAACATTCAAAACGATGTTACAAGATATGTACTGAAGGCTCAAGTGAGACAAAATGCTGAAAGAGTACAGGTAGCTAAACCAGTAAGTACATACTCAGGTAAAGAAGACACAGAAACCAAAAGAAAACCAAGAACTGTAAGTGAAAAGGTCGGTAGAAACGATCCATGTCCATGCGGTAGCGGTAAAAAATATAAACATTGTCACGGTCGAAACGATAATTAAGATAGGGGTTTTCATATGATTCTTGATGAATTAAAGAAAGAATTTTACGAATTATCATTAGAATATAAAAAACTCAATAAGACAATCGATATTGATAAAAGAAATAACGACGTAAAAAATCTGGAAACATTAACTATGGCTCCAGATTTTTGGAGTGATACCCAGAAAGCTCAATCGATAATTCAAGAAGTTAATGAAGCCAATAACTTGATCTCAAGCTATAACCGTATAAAAGATATCTATGAAACAATTGAACTTACTATCACTCTAGCCGAAGAAGGCGAGATAATCGATGAATTAGAGACGAAAAAACTAATCAAAGAATTTAATCAGTTAAACGAAGAATTAACCCTAAAAGTACTTCTCAATGAAGAATACGATAAGTTTAATGCTATCATTGAGTTTCATCCAGGAGCTGGAGGGACCGAATCTCAAGACTGGGCCCAAATGCTATTTAGAATGTACTTGCGTTACGCTGACAGAAAAGATTTCAAAGTTAAAATCCTAGATTATCTGGACGGTGATGAAGCGGGACTTAAATCTGCCACAATCCTAATAACCGGACCATATGCATACGGCTATTTAAAAGCTGAGTCAGGAGTTCATCGTTTGGTGAGAATCTCTCCTTTTGATTCTTCCAGCAGACGCCATACATCATTCGCTTCCGTGACTGTAACACCAGAACTAGACGAATCAATTGATATTGAAATCAATGAAGAAGATTTAAGAATCGATACTTTTAGATCAAGCGGTAAAGGTGGCCAAGGTGTTAATACTACCGATTCCGCCGTAAGAATAACTCACTTACCTACCAACATAGTTGTGTCGTGTCAAAATGAAAGATCGCAAATTCAAAACCGCGAAATTGCCTTAAGAGTTCTAAAGGGAAAACTTTATAATCTAGAACTAGAAAAAAATAAAAGTCATTTAGAATCGTTCAACGAATATAAAACAAACGCATTTGGGTCCCAAATCCGTTCTTATGTTTTCCATCCTTATACGATGGTTAAAGACCACCGAACCAATTATGAAACCGGAAATGGCGATAGAGTTTTAGACGGGGATCTAGATCCTTTTGTTCTGGCCTATTTGGTTATGAGTAAGAAAAATGATTAAAGTTGTCGAACTAAGAAAAAAGGGTAAGAATTATCTGGTTACATTTAAGTCAGATACTTTCGAAAAAGAGTACTTGGTAAGCGAAGACTTAATAATTGAATATAGACTGATAATCGGTAAAGAGTTTACTGAAGAACAGTATAAGAAGATAGTTAATGCCATTAACAAAGACTCAATCTATCAAAAACTTTTGAAGTTTGCTCTTTTTAAACCTAGAACTAAAAAAGAAATATTTACCTATTTAGATAAAAAACAAGTCGAAGATTACGGATACTATTTAACTAAACTTGAGAAACTTAAACTTCTTAATGATGACTTATATGCTGAAAATTATGTATCTGATAGCATCAATTTCAAAAAGATTGGTCCAAAGAAAATCTATGAAGATTTACGAACAAAAGGTTTGTCAGATGCCTTAATATCCAAATATCTTGATAAATATCCTGAAGAGTTATACTATCAAAATATGGCATATTGGTTTGATAAAAAACTGAAAGGCACTAATAACAAACCTTATTTAGTTTTAAAGAAAAATCTAATGACAAACCTTTTAACCAAGGGGTTTGATTATGAAGAAGTCCATGCTTTTATCGAATCGAAATCTAGCATTTTGATTGATGAAGCAAATGAAGAAGAAGCAATAAAAAAAGAAATTATCAAACTAAAAGACCAGTACCAAAGAAAAGAACTCAAAACATCGCTGAATCAATATCTTATCCAAAAACTATTAGCTAAAGGCTATCAATATTCATCTATTAAAAAATATCTATAAAAGGAGTCTAAGGAAATGAACGAACTAGATCTGTATTTGTTTAATGAAGGCAAATTAAAAGAAGCGTACAAGTTGTTTGGCTCACACATAGTTAAAGATGAAGAAGGTAATGTAACTGGAGTGGATTTCCGAGTTTACGCACCACATGCCAAGATTGTTTCTGTTGTTGGGGAATTCAATAATTGGGACTCAAGAAGTCATGTAATGAAAAAAGAAGATGATTTTGGTGTTTATCATTTGTTTATTCCTAACATAGGTGAATGGACCAAGTATAAATATTGCATCGTTACTTCCTATGGACAGACAATATTTAAAGCTGATCCTTATGCATATTTCTCAGACAATCGCCCAGAAACCGCTTCTAAAGTATATGATATAGACAGTTATGAGTGGCATGATGAAAAATATCTAAATAAAAGAAAACACACTAATCATTTTGAAGAAAAACTTTCGGTTTATGAGCTTCATCTAGGTAGTTGGATGACAAAACCAGATGGAAGTTTTCATAAATATAACGAATTAGTTGATTTGTTAATACCTTATGTGAAAAAACACGGTTTTTCACATATTGAGATAATGCCTTTAGTAGAACATCCATTAGACGAGTCCTGGGGTTATCAAGGTACAGGTTACTATAGCGCTACCTCTAGATTTGGCGTTCCTAAAGATTTGATGTACTTAATTGATAAGTGTCACGAAGCTAATATCGGCGTAATTATGGACTGGGTTCCTGGCCATATTTGTAAAGATGCTCACGGTTTATATATGTTTGACGGAGAACCACTGTACGAATATGAAGATTTCAATATAAGAGAAAACGTCGTTTGGGGAACGATCAATCTTGATTTAGGAAAAGGAATTGTTAAAAGTTTTCTAATCTCCAACGCTTACTTTTGGATGGATTATTTCCATGTGGACGGGTTTAGAATCGACGCTGTTTCAAATATTATTTATTACTTAGGTAACATGCATGTTGGTACTAATCATGGAGCGATTGAATTCTTAAAGAACCTTTCTTATGCAATAAAAGAAAAGGATAGATCAGTTCTGTTGTTTGCGGAAGATTCAACGACTTTCCCTAATCTAACCAAAAGTGTTTTAGATGGGGGAATTGGTTTTGATTATAAATGGAACATGGGATGGATGAATGATACTTTAAGATATTTTGCCAAAGATCCTGTGTACAGGAAATATCATCATGATCTGATTACTTTCGGTATGGTTTATGCTTATTCTGAAAAGTTCATTTTACCTTTATCTCATGATGAGGTAGTTCACGGTAAAAAATCTCTTGTTGATAAAATGCCTGGAGATTATTGGCAAAAGTTTGCTAATTACAGACTTTTGATGGGTCTACAATTTACTCATCCTGGTAAAAAACTCTTATTCATGGGTGGTGAGTTTGCTCAAATGCATGAATGGAAAGATAAAGAAGAACTAGATTGGCACTTACTAGAATACCCAATGCATAATAGTGCCAATAGGTTCGTGCGCGACTTGATAGCTGTTTATAATCATCATAGTTGCCTTTATGAACTAGACCATGACCCTGAAGGATTCAGATGGATTGATCAAACCAATTACGACCAATCAATCTTTTCCTTTGTCCGCTTTGGCAAGGACAAAACAAACCATTGCATCATAGTGTTAAATATGACACCTAATCCATATAGCAACTTTCACATAGGAGTTCCCGAAAGCGGAACTTATGAAGAAGTTTTAAACTCAGATAAAGAGATATATGGCGGATCAAATATTTATAATGGTGCAATATTAAAAACTGAAGAAATCTTTAATCACGGATATAAACAGTCAATCGCGATAAACGTCGCTCCATTAGCAATTTCAATTATCAAATATACAAAATAGGTGAAAATATGAAAAAAATGCTAGCAATGATTTTAGTCGGTGGTAGAGGTACAAGATTAGGCGATATTACCAAAAAAATAGCTAAACCAGCTGTTTCTTTTGGGGCGAAATATCGCCTTATTGATTTCACATTAAGCAATCTATCAAACTCTAATATCTCCACTGTTGGCATTGTAACTCAATATGAACCCTTTGAGTTGATGAACTATATTGGTTCCGGTGCTTCCTGGGATTTAGATTATATTGATGGGGGTATCAAATTTTTGACCCCATATACAAATCATGATGATGTATTATGGCAAAAAGGTACAGCACACGCCATCAGACAGTATTACCGCTTTATTGAAGAATCAAAGGCAGAATATGTATTGATACTCTCAGGCGATCATATCTATAAAATGAATTATAATGAGATGCTCAAGACTCATATCGAGAATAAAGCTGAAGTAACAATTGCAGCTACAGAAGTCAGTATCAAAGAAGCAAACCGTTTTGGAATTCTTGAAGTTGATAGTTATAATAAGTTAATCAATTTTCATGAAAAACCCGAAAATCCTAAATCAACCTTAGCTTCCATGGGTATTTATATTTTTTCCAAAGAAGTTATGAAAGAACTTTTCAGTCACAAAAATGAAGCTGACTTAATAGACTTTGGTAAAGATATAATTCCTCACTGTTTGAGAATGAAAAGAGATATAGCCGTTCATATTTTTGAAGATTATTGGCGTGATGTGGGTACAATCAACTCTTTATATGACACCAACATGGACCTATTGGAAGATTTTGACTTTTTAGGTTTGAACTCATCAAAGAATTTGCCGATATTTTCAAAATCGCTTAATTTGCCACCACATATCATTATGGATACCGGATCAGCAATATCATCAGTGATAGCTGACGGATCGATAATTGCGGGAAAAGTTATTCATTCAACTATTGCTTACTCATCGGTTATTGGCTTGAACTCAACTGTTGAAAACTCAGTGATTTTACCTAATGTAACTATTGGTAACAATGTATACCTAAAAAATGTGATTGTAAATCAAGATGTGCAAATTCCTGATAATTACTATCACTCTTCAGATAAACTGTGCCTTTTAACAGAAGACAACCTCTTGGAAGTAGGGGTGATAAAATGAGAGATTTATTCTTAATTGTCGACGCTACCTCTAGAGGAAACTTCTCAAAACTAACAAGGCATAGAGTGCCAGGAGCTTTGCCATTTGGAGGCAAGTATCGTCTAATTGATTTCACGCTATCCAATTGCAAAAACTCAGGGATAAATAATGTTGCGATTTTTCCTTATGGAAACTATCGTTCTTTATCTGACCACATCGGAAGCGGCGACAGATGGGATTTAAGTAGAAGACATGATGGAATCTTCATCTTACCGCCAAAAAATCAAAGTATCACTTTAGAAAATGAAATCAGTTTTCAAAGAATGTATGAACATATTGAATATTTCTACAGAAGTAATCAAGAATATGCCATCGTCACACCCGCAAACATGGTGTGGAATGTAGACTACTATCAGTTTTTAGAAGAACACATTAAAAACGAAGCTGACTTGACTGAAGTCTTATCGGATATGAGAAAAGTATTAAAAACATATATCATTTCTAAAAAGAAACTCCTTGAGTATATTGAAAACTACGATCAAATAGCATTTAGAAACCTATCAGATGTCTTTGATTATGGACCTTCCTTAAAAAAACACACAATCGTGATTGATACTTTCTCATATAATATTTCCTCTGCCAATGAGCTTTATGAAGCTAACATGCAGATTCTTTTGCCGTGGGTAAGAAAGCAATTGTTTATAGAAACTCGACCAATCTATTCAAAAGAAACAATGTCAGCTCCATCAAGATATGGTGATTTTGCTAAAGTAAATAATTCAATTATCGCTTCTGGAGCTGTTATTGAAGGAGAAGTTGAAAACTCTATAATTGGACGTAAAGTCAAAATTCACTATGGTGCAAAAGTCAAGGATTCAATCATCATGAATCAATCAATAATTGAGAGTGACGCAATCGTTGAATATTCTATTTTTGATAAAGAAACCAAGGTTCTTAAGGGTTCGGTAGTAACAGGAGATGAGAATGAAATCTTTGTCTCTGAGAAAAAGCAAATTGTTACAACTCATCAAAAGCTAGCTGTCTTACAATTAAGTTCAGAGTGTTATCCTTATATTAAAACTGGAGGTTTAGCTGATGTTGTCGGCGCTTTAGCAGAAGAGTTCTCCGATATGGGTATAAAATCTCAAGTAATGTTACCACTATACCCACAAATAAAAGAAAAGTATAATCTATTTCTTGAACTAAAAGTTTCAAATTCCGTTAAGTATGATAATAAATTTTATAAAGTCAACCTTTATAGCATCACTAACTCTAACACAGTATATTACTTTGTAGAGTCCTATGATTTCTTTGAACGAGATAAGATTTACGGTTATGAAGATGATGGAGACAGATTTGCATTTTTTACTGTTGCTTGCGTGTCTTTTCTTGACGCAATTGATGAACACCCAGAAATCATCCATATCCATGATTGGCACTTAGGTTTGTTGCCACTAGTTTTAAAAACTAGGAACATCGACATCAAAACTTTAATGACAATTCATAATATTGAATATCAAGGCATTTATGACTTGAACATTCTTGAAAAATTGGAGATTAAGAACCCAATCAACTACACAAGATTAAGCAAACTTAATTTCATGGAAATCGGTTTAAATAATGCTACTAAAATCTCGACTGTATCAGAAACATATAAAGACGAATTACGCTATGAATATTATTCTAAAAATCTAGTTGAAATCATCAACAAGAGATTTAGAGATTTCTACGGAATTTTAAATGGCTTAAGCAAAGATATAAACCCAGCTGAAGATTTAGAAATTGCCATGAAGTATAATTTGGTAAATGTCTTCACAGCTAAAAAAATCAATAAACTGGATTTACAAAGAAGATTGGAAATCAATCAAGGTGAACATTATCTAATCATTGGTATGGTCACAAGAATCGTTGAACAAAAGGGATTTGAGATTATAATTCCGGCCCTAAATCAGATTCTTGAGAATCCAGAAGTGGAATTTGTCATACTTGGTACCGGTGATGAGGTTTATCTTGATCAACTCAAGGCTTTAAAGGCGAGATTCCTTGATCGAGTTAGTATTAACCTTACCTATGACGCAACAAAGCCAAGTTATATCTACGCTGGATCTGACATATTTTTAATGCCTTCAAGATATGAACCTTGTGGTATTGGGCAAATGATTGCGCTTAGGTATGGAACAATTCCTATAGTAAGGCAAACTGGTGGTTTAAACGATACTGTCGATAATTTCGACACCTCAAGCAAACGTGGAAATGGCTTCAAATTTTTCAATTATGATACCAGAGATTTGTTATTCCAATTAAACAACGCTTATAATGTTTTCAAAAATAACTCTTTTGATTGGAATCAATTAATTATCAATGCCATGAATTCAAGATTTTCACTAACCGATTCAGCTAAGAAATACCTAGAACTTTACCAAATGATGTAATAAGAAACCGTTGTCATGTAAAGCCAATAATCACTGAAGTAATGAAAAATGGTATAATGTATTTGAGGTGGTATTATGAGATTAGGTGTATTTAAAACTAAAGATAGTTTTCAAAAAGCCTTTAAAGAAAAACTTAAAAAGACTTATTATAAAGACATATCTGATTCTACTATTAGAGAAAGATATAACATATTAGGTAGTTTAGTCAAAGAAGAAATTTCAAAGGATTGGCTAAATACTGAAAAACTAATTAATGAAACAAATGAAAAGAAGGTTTTTTACTTCTCAATGGAATTCTTAATGGGAAGATTAATTACTAACAATTTAATGAATATGGATATAAGAGATGTTGTTCAAGAAGGATTTACGGAAATGGGATTCGATTTGAACGAAGTGGAAGATTATGAGTCAGACCCAGGTTTAGGTAACGGTGGTTTAGGAAGACTAGCTGCGTGTTATTTGGACTCGATGGCTTCCTTAGGCATTTTAGGCTATGGTCAATGCCTTCGTTACCGCTATGGTTTATTCCGTCAAAAAATAAAAAATGGTTATCAAGAAGAAAGACCTGACAACTGGCTTAATGATGGTTATGTATGGGAAATAAGAAGACAAGAAAAATCAGTAGATATTCCTTTCTTTGGTTATGTTAATTGGGAAAACTCAAAAATGGTTTATCATCCATCTGAGGTAATCCGTGCTGTACCTTATGATGTGCCAATTGTCGGTGATGATAATGGAATCGTTAATTACTTAAGACTTTGGAACGCTGAGCCAGCTAAGAAATATCCGGAAAATAAATCACCATTTGAGTATGAAACCGAACTCCAAAAGATTTCTGGGTTCTTATATCCAGACGATACTACATACGAAGGTAAACAGTTAAGAATTAAGCAACAATACTTCTTATCCGCAGCTGGTGTTAAGAGCATTACGGCTGAACATAAAGCCAAATACAATACTTTAGCTAACCTAGCAGATCATGTGGTTATGCATATCAACGATACTCATCCAACTTTGATCATCCCAGAACTTATGCGTATTCTTCTTGATGAAGAAAATATGGAATGGGATGAAGCTTGGGCAATCGTCACAAAAGTAATAGCTTATACAAATCATACGATATTAGCTGAAGCTTTAGAAAAATGGCCGATTGATATCATGAGACCTTTACTACCAAGAATTTATCAGCTAATTGAAGAAATTAACCGTAGATTTACGTTAGAATTGTTAGAAAAATACGGATATGGAAAAGAAGATTTAATCAGAGATTTAGCGGTTATCAATGATGGTGTCGTAAAAATGGCTCATCTATGCATAGTTACTAGTTTTTCAGTTAATGGTGTCGCTAAACTTCATACCGATATTTTGAAAAACATTGAAATGAAAAAATTCTACGATCTTTATCCAGATAAGTTCAATAATGTAACCAATGGAATTACACATCGTAGATGGTTGTTACATTCCAATAAAGAATTAACAGATTTAATAGTTTCTAAAATCGGTGATGGATTCAAGAAAAATCCAAGCGAGTTGGAAAAACTATTGAAATTCGTTGATGATAAAGATTTTCAAGAGGCGTTCTTAAAGGTTAAATATCTTAAGAAAAAAGCTTTGGCTGAAAAAATATATAGTGAACAAAAACTAGAAATTGATCCAAATTCAATTTTTGATATTCAAGTAAAGAGATTACATGAATATAAACGTCAACTTATGAACGCACTTCATATTATGAGCATGTATAATACTCTAAAGGCTAACCCTGAATTCAAAAAAACCTATGTGCCACACACTTATATCTTTGGTGCTAAGGCAGCTGGGACTTATTATTTCGCTAAAAAGGTCATAAAGTTAATTAATACAATCGCTAAGAAGGTAAATAATGACCCTGATACATTAGGCTATTTAAAAGTTGTTTTTGTGGAAAACTATAACGTAACATACGCAGAAACAATTATGCCTGCAGCCGATATTTCTGAACAGATATCAACTGCTTCAAAAGAAGCCAGTGGTACTGGTAACATGAAATTTATGATGAATGGAGCTCTAACTTTAGGAACATTAGACGGAGCTAACGTTGAAATTAATGAACTTGTAGGTGAAGACAATATCTTTGTTTTTGGTTTAGAAAGTGATGAAGTAAATAATCTGTATAAATCAAACACTTATAATCCAAAAGAAATCTATGAAAATGATTCTGAAATCAGAATTCTTCTTGATCAACTAGTAAATGGATTCTTCGAAGACGTTGATAGATATGAGTTTAAAGAAATTTTCGATAATCTAGTATATCGCGATCAATATTTCGTTTTAAAGGATTATCAAGCATATAAAAATGCTTGTCATTTAGCTAATGAAAGCTATAAAGACAAACATAAATGGGCTAAAAAAGCTCTTATTAACATAGCAAAAAGCGGTGTGTTCTCATCAGACCGTTCAATTCAAGATTATGCCAATACAATTTGGCATGTAAATTCAGTGCTTAAAGGTTGATTTTTCAACCTTTTTGTCAATTTTTAGGAGGAAAATATTATATGAGTGATTGGATTGATTTAACTGTATTAATCAAAAAGACTAATTTGATTTTTCCCGGAGACGAACAACTTGAAATTACAAAAGTGAAAAGTTTATCTGAAGATGGTTATAACCTTAATCAACTTTATTTAAACATGCATCTTGGAACCCATATTGACTTTAAGAATCATGTGTCGGTAAAAGAAGAAGAAATAGACTTTAATGATTTTCTTGGTAAAGCTAATGTGATTAGACCTAAAATTATTGATTCAGTTGTCTCAACTGAAGATTTAAGAACCAAGTATGAAGCATTAATTTATAAAGAAAGAATTTTGTTGCTGGATTTGCATCATGCTAGTAAATTCAACACAAAAGCTTATTATGAACCTATCTATTTCGAACCTTCCATTTACCAATTTTTAAGAGAGTATAACATCAATCTATTAGGATCTGATTTACCTACCTTTATCTATAAAAATGACCCGGATTTAAAAATGCATAGAGAATGTTTAAAGAATGGGATAAGATTAATAGAAAACCTAACTAATCTTAATCAGTTAACATCTCATATCTATTTTTTAGGTTTACCATTGAGTATTGAAGGCATTGAAGCTTCGCTAATAAGAGCAGTCGCAAAAAATATATAATTATAGTTGACATTCTTAGTTAAACTATTTATAATTTAATTGTTAAAAACACTTCAGGGCAGGGTGTAATTCCCTACCGGCGGTATAGTCCGCGAGCCTTTATAGGCATGATTAGGTGAGATTCCTAAACCGACAGTTAAAGTCTGGATGGAAGAAGTAATATATTTTTATTTACAACTGTTCCTATCGCCTGAATTATGTCCGTTTTTAACGGATATTTTTTTTGGAGGAAAATTATGAAAAACAGAACAAACATTAGAAAATTATTAATTATCGCGCTTTTATCAACAATTTCAATAGTACTTATGCTATTTGATTTCCCGCTATTTTTCGCACCTAACTTCTATGAACTTGATTTCTCTGAAATTCCAGTACTGGTAGGTGCATTCGCCTATGGTCCTTTAACAGGGGTCATTATTGAAGCGGTAAAAATCTTACTGAACTTAATGTTTACTGGAAGTATTACCATGGGAGTGGGAGAACTAGCTAACTTCTTAATCGGTATTTCTTTAATTGTGCCAGCTAGTGTAATTTACTATCGTCACAAAACAAAAAAACGAGCTCTTATCGGACTCGTTGTCGGTACTTTTACAATGGTAACAATCGGTGCTTTGCTTAATGCATTTGTATTATTGCCTGCTTATGCTTTCTTTTTATCAACGCCTCAATACACTCTAACAATCGCTGATTTTGTGGCTGCCGGTGCTGCAGTAAATCCACTTGTAAACAATGTTTTTAGCTTAATTATGTTTGCGGTTGTACCTTTTAATCTTTTAAAAGGCATTTTAGTAAGTGTTGTGGTATTATTAATATATAAGCGTGTGTCAATGCTAATAAAAGCGAAGGATAGTGAGGATTTTGAAGAGACTAATTAAGTTCATGGTAATTGCTTTACTAGCAATAGCAATTACCGCATGTGATGCAACAACAGAAACACAATATTTAGATGTAGATTACTCTGATTTTGTCGGTCAGTTCATAGATGACGTCGATGATCAGTTAGAAATGCCATATGACGACTATTATGTGTATTACTACGGACCAAGCTGTTCAGCTTGTATCGAAATTAAACCTGAAATTCTAGACCGATTTTATCGAGCTAAGAATACAACAATCTTTTTTGTTACAGTATATTCAGAATTAGATTTAAATCCAGATTCTGGAGTAACTCATACTCCAACAGTAATCAGAGTGACAAATAACGCTGTATCTGAGTTCCATGAAGGAATAACTCCGATTAGAGCTATGTTAAATCAAATTACTTAATCTTGATTATAGAAGTAATTAAACACTTTTTGTGGCAAATTCAAGTTTTTTTGAATATTATTATCTGTAAAATAATATCTGTTGTATGAAGATAAACTTGATTTCTGGGATCTAGTTCGATTAGTGATTGTTTCAGTGATTTCTTTAGGCAGATATGAGTTAGATACAGGTATGGTGTAACGATATTTAAGAACAGTTCGATTGTTTTTTTCTAAAAACTCAAGAACTGTTTTTTTATTTTTTTGCTTTATTTTATATTCTTTGATATCATTCCAATTTAACCAAAATAAGTATTTATAAAGGATTTCATTAATTTCAGCGGCACTATTTATCTCAGCGATTGAATCACTTGCTTCATCATAGAAGATACCTTTATTTCTCTTTATGAATATGATGTTTCTTTTATCTTTTTTAATCTTATAGAACTCTTCATAATCAATATCTTTTCCGATAGTTATATATTCCTTTGGCTTTGCTTTTAATAATATAAATGCAGCTACTAAGCTAATAGCTGCTATACTTAAAAAAACGCCCAATAAAATAGACATAAAACGGATATATTCAATATCTGTGGGTTGTCTCATTTGTTCATTGATTTCAAAAGGCACACCTACTAGCCATAAAACTAAGAAAGGCATTGCAACGCTTAAGTAAATAAAACCATTTAAAATCAAAATAAAAATAGGATTTATATTTTTCTTTTTAATAATGCTGTAATCTAAATTTTCAAATCTCAAATTAATTTGATTATTAACCACTTTATCCACCTCATTAGTACATCCTGATAAATTATAGCAAATATCAATTTTTTTATAAATAATATGTTCAATAATTTATGAATAAGTGTTACAATAAAATGTAAAGAAATTGAGAAAAGGCGTGAAGTTAATGAATACAATTAAAATTGATAAATACTTTCGCGGAATGGTAGCTCATAACGGATTAAGTGGTATTGAAACTGAAAATACGATTTTTTCCTTTTTAGCCGCAGCTAATCGCTCATATTTCGGTATTAGTTGTGAACTATCTGTTTCGAAAGATAACTTATATATCGTTACAGGCTGTGATAGCCTTTTAAAATACGGATTGCTTAATTTGGATATTCCTAGTTTTTCTTATAATGAGTTGAAAAAATTCGCTCTTGTCGACAGAAAAACCGGCAATCTAAATGAGTTTGTTTTTATTCCAAAATTTGAAGATTATCTATCAATATGTAAAGCATATGATAAATATATGTTTATTAAAATTAAGGACACTTTGGAAGTTGATCAAATCCTAAAGATTGAAGATATTTTGAAACAACATGATATCGAAAATGAATTTTCATTAATTGCAGAAAATAAAAAACACCTTCAAGCACTTAAGAAGATTTTTCCAACCAGTTCTTTATATTACCATGCGAGAATGGTCGATGACGATACTTTAGATTACTGTCAAAAACATGGCATTAATCTTTATCTAGACCATCATAAACTAAAAAGAGATCATATTAAGGATTTACATTTAGTTGGACTTAAAGTTATAACCGGTGTTGTTAATGATAAAGATACAGCTGAAAAAATGATTAAGTATGACGTTGATTTTTTATTTACTAATATCTTGGAATAATGTACAATATTTTTTGATAAGATTTTCTAACTTTTAGGAGGTAAATTATGAACACAACAATTGAAACAATTTTAAGTAGAAGAAGTATACGTTCTTATCAAGACAAACCAATCCCTCAAGACGATTTACAAAAAATCATTGAGTGTGGTCTTTATGCCCCAAGTTCAAGAAACAAGCAAGAATGGCATTTGACTGTCATCACCAACAAAGAAAGAATCGATGAAGTCAATAGACTAGCAATCGAAGGCATGATCAGATTTGGTATTGAAGTCGATAAGTCTGCTCATATTTTTTATAACGCACCTTGCGTAATTGTTTTAAGTTCTAAAATAGCTGGTTTTTCAGAAATCAATATCGGTTGTGTAATCGAAAATATAGCTATAGCTGCGAAGTCATTAGGTTATGGTTCATGTATTATCGGTCAAACTAGATATTTATATCATAAAGCGGATAAGATTGACGTTGACAGATTATTAAAGATTCCAGAAGGATACGAACATGATTTAGCAATCTGCTTAGGTTATCCAAAAGGCAAAGACCCACTACCAAAACCAAGAAAAGAGAGAGTGGTTGACTACATCGATTAATTTGGAGGTTTAAAATGTGGCGCGATGAGTATCAAAAATGGCTTAACTATCAAGATTTAGATGAAAGTCTTAAACTTGAATTATTGAATAAAAATGATAAAGAATTAGAGGATATGTTTTATACTACCCTCTCTTTTGGTACTGGTGGAATGAGAGGAATCTTGGGTGCCGGTATCAATCGTTTAAATATTTATACCATTAGAAGAGCTAACAACGGGTTAGCTCAATATTTAATTAATACCTATGAAAAGGAAGATTTAAAACGTGGCGTTGTCATCGCTCATGATAACCGTCATATGTCTAAAGAATTTGCGATTGAAAGCGCAAAAGTACTCGGTGCTTATGGAATTAAAAGTTATCTTTTTACTGACTTAAGACCTACTCCAGAACTATCGTTCGCAGTTAGATATTTAAAAGCTTTGGCTGGTATCGTGGTTACGGCTAGTCATAATCCACCTGAATATAATGGCTATAAAATCTATGATGAATATGGTTGTCAATATACTCCAAGATATGCAAATGTTATTATTGAGTATGTAAACAAAACAGAAGACTTATTTTCAATCAAAACTAAAGGACTTGAAGATTTAAAGAAGGCATCTTTAGTGGAATACATTGATGAAGAAGTAGATAAAGCCTATCTTAATCTTGTTAAATCAATTTCCATCAACAAGAATATCAAAAAAAACATAAAGATTGTCTTCACACCATTACATGGAACTAGCGGTTATTTAGGTAAAAAGCTATTAGAAGAGGAAGGTTACACAGTTTTCCCTGTTGAAGAACAGATGGTAAACGATCCTAACTTTTCTACCGTTAAATTACCTAACCCAGAAGAAAAAAGCGCATACGATTTAGCAATTAAGTTAGGGCATAAGAAAAAAGCGGATTTATTAATAGCTACAGATCCTGATGCGGATAGATTGGGGATTGCGGTATTAGAGAATGACGATTATATTCTTCTTAACGGTAATCAAACAGGAGCTTTATTAATTTATTACATTCTAACACAAAAAACCAAACACAACACTTTACCAAAAAAAGGTGTTGTATTCAATACCATCGTTACTTCGGATTTAGGCGCTAAAATAGCTCGTTCTTTCAATATGGACGTAATCTCGACTTTAACCGGGTTTAAATTTATTGGTGAACAAGTAAGATACCTAGAAAAAGAAGATCGTGAATTTGTGTTTGGATATGAAGAATCCTATGGTTATGTTATCGATGATGGTGTTAGGGATAAAGATTCGCTCCAAGCGATATTAATGATTTCAGAGGCTGCTAATTACTACCTAGAAGTTGAAAACAAAACTTTGAATCAAAAGTTAAACGATATCTATGAAATCTATGGTTTTTACCTTGAAGGTCTAAAAAATGTTCACTTGTTAGGAAAATCCGGACAAGAACAAATCTCAAAAATTATGGAATATTTCCGTAATACTGATATTCAAACTATGGGTAATAAGAAAATCATTAAGAAGGAAGATTATCTACAATTAAAACGCTACACCAATAAAACTATCGAAACAATTGACTTTGACAAGTCAAATGTATTAAAATACTTCTTAGAGGATGAGTCTTGGTTTGTTTTACGTCCGTCAGGCACAGAACCAAAACTTAAAATCTACGCTGGTGCCATCGGAACCAGTGTAGAAGACTCAAAAAATCAAGTAGAAAAATTACTTAAAGATGTCTATGAGATAGTAGAGAAGGTTGATTAATTTTGGGAAAATATTTAATAGCAATCGGCATTATTGTATTAATTGTCGTAATATATGTAGTATCATTTATGATGAATGAAAAAACAGAAAAACCAGAAGGTTGTGAAGATTTAAGCTGTTCTGGTTGCAAGGTTGATAATTGTGTCACAAGAAAATAGATTTTTTAATAATGATTGGGATTTCTACCTTAAAGATGAAGTCACTAAACCATATTTTATAAAGCTATTGAATGATGTTGATATGGAGTATAACAAACACATCTGTTATCCTCCTAAAAAGCAGATATTCAATGCTTTTTGTTTGACTTCTTATGAAGATACAAAAGTTCTTATCTTAGGGCAAGATCCTTATCATAATGAACATCAAGCCATGGGCTTGGCTTTTTCTGTGAACAAGCAAGTACAATTACCGCCATCATTACAAAATATCTATAAAGAACTTGAAAATGATTTGCACATCAAAAACAATCGTGGCGATTTATCCTCATGGGCTAAATCCGGATGTTTATTACTTAACGCAATTTTAACCGTCAGAAAAAACCAACCGCTTTCTCACAGTAATCTCGGTTGGCAAAAATTCACTGATAAAGTAATAGAAATTCTCAATCAAAAAAAAGAACCGGTAATTTTTGTTCTTTGGGGTTCTTTTGCTAGATCAAAAACTAAACTTATAACTAATCAGCATCATTTCATTATCGAGAATGTTCATCCATCACCGCTATCTGCATATAGAGGTTTCTTTGGATCAAAACCGTTCAGTAAAATCAACGCTTTCTTAAAACTGACTAATCAAAAAATGATTGACTTCAAATTAGAGGAATAACAATGACAGACAGTAAACTTAAAAAAATTATATTCGCCAGCCTTATGGTTGCGATTGGCATAGTCTTATCAAACTTCGTTTCGATATCATACCCACCTAATTCAACCATAATTCGTTTTGGTATCGGCTATTTGCCTTTAATAATCGTATCAATAATCCTTGGACCGAAAATTGGTTTAGCCGCAGCTATTATACAAGACGTATTAGGTTATTTTAGTTATATGTTGATTTTTGGTTTCCCGTCCGGTCCATTCTTCCCTGGTTTTACATTAAACTCAATACTTTATGGAGTAATTCCCGGTTTAATTTATCATCTTAAGGTATGGAAAGGCAACTTTTTCATCTACTTCAATATCTTTTTATTAGTTGCACTTTTCGCATTCGGAATTTGGAGTTTAATCGAAGTTGATTACATCATTGCCATTATCGAAGGCAGATTAGGTGAGAATATGAACTTTTCACCACTCTTCATTTATTTCTTGATTGGCCTAGGCTTAGCAGGTATTTTATCAGGTTTTGTCTTTATTTACCTTAAAAGAAAAGAAGACGATTCTTCACACAGAATCATCTTCTCAGTCATTATTCTTCAACTTATAGTAACTTTGGTTTTAACGCCGCTTTGGGTAACGATTCTTTATAAAATTCCTTTTGTTCCCCAATTACCTTTAAGAATTATCAAAACACCTTTGGAAGTTTTCATCTATAGCGTTTTGTTAATTCGTTTAATCAAAATCTTTGAACATTATAAAATATAGAGCCGAGTTATTTTAAACTCGACTCTTTTTTTTAAAACTCAATAACTTTAACTTCGCCAGCACCTAAACGGAAATAAACTCTTCCATCAGGAGAAAAATCGTGATAATCTCTACCAAATTCATAAGTTGAGTAAAGCAATTTTCCGAAGTTATTGTAATTTCCGCTTTTTTCTCTTAATTTCTTAAGGTCTGAATTAGCATAAACTTCATTATAAACATTAGTATTTGCAACTACCAATAAACATTTTTTCGTTTGTTTGTTAAAGTAAGACACACCTACACAAGGAGTATCAAACTCATTGAAATAAATCGGCTCATAATATTCCAAATCAGTGATTTGATCCAACCATTTATTTCTTATCTTTTTAACTCCATCCAAATGATCAGCTAACTCCCAACGCTCATGTGTTAGATAGTGGAATGCATACTTATCAAATAATGCTAATTTCCCATAGAACAAGTCATTGGCAGGCAATTTAAACTTATCTTCACTTGTGCAATCAACACCTGTGTTCATCGGTTGAATTTCATAAACTTCTTGACCGCTATTGATGAAAGGAACCAAATTCGGCAACAACATGTTTAGAACAGTCGTCATTCTCGCTAAAGTTCTACCCCCGTCTCTACCAGCAATTCTTGCGGTATCATGGGTTTCGCTACAAGCAAACATCGGTAAAGCTATATCCTTTGCGCCATAGACAAACTTATGCAATTTCTTTTCCCAAATTCTTGGTTCCATCCAAAAGCCATTACCAATGATGATATTGTATCCGGCCTCCTTAGCCTTTAAAGCATTATCAGGATTAAGTTCTTCAGCGATAAAAGCGAAATCTTTATCTTCAATTCTAGCTTCTTCAATAATCATTGCCAAAAGTTCTTTTGGTAGAGCATGTCCCATATCGATTCTCGCTCCATCGATACCATAAGTCTTTTGATAATATGGAATGATGTTTTTTAAAGTATCCCATAACTCTTGATTAGGTTTATCACCAGGGAAAAGATTAGCTTTAATTGTATCGAATAATATATAAGGAGGAATACTCTTGTCCTTCAAATATTTTCTGGTTTCTTTCGGATGATCCATGAACATTCTAAAGAACGTTACGTCAGTCCAAGGCGGCTGAACGTCATTGATATGATCGGAAAAAGCCGGCGCGATTTTTAAATTAAAATGTTTTTCGATGTCTTCAACGATATTTTCCGACTTCTCACTAATCTTTTTATATAGTTCCGGATTTTGAGTTTTAGGATCAAATTGAAACATATTAATATGTCTTAAAACATCCTCACAAGCATATACTTGACTCATGTATTTAGCATCAGGAGGTAAGGTATTTTCAAGTTCTTTGACATATGGAACTCGGAAATTCTTAGCTTCATCGGCCTTAATCCAATAGAACCAATCAGGATGTTCTTTAATCAAATCATTATCAACTGCGTTGGTACGAGGGATAATATCAATAATAACGCGCATATCAAGCATATGGCAAGCTTCAACAAGAGCTTGGAATTCCTCTTCTAAAGTGGTTTGATTACCAGTCATAGTTTCTTTTAGATTTGGATCTAAGGCAAAGAAGTTAGCTACACCGTAAGGGCTGCCTAATTCCCCTTTTTTATCTTTAAGTGAAAATCTTGAAAGAGGTAATAAATACATGGTATCTACTCCCATTTTCTTTAATAGTGGTAGAAGTACCAGCATCTTTACGAAAGTTCCGGTTTCTTTTAAATTATCAAAATTTTCAAGATCAAGTGAAAATGAACGATCATGGTCCCAAGCAGAAGAAGTTCTAATCATCGTTGAGTATAAAACACTCTTTCTAACCCAGTCGCCACCGACTTCATTTTTTGGTATTTTTCGCGAATTTATTTGTGATAAAGACTTCAAGTAATTCTTTTTTTCTTCTTTGTTTGGTAAGATATATTTATCAATAATTCTTGAGTAAAAACGGTATGGATTTACTAATATTTCCTGACTTGGAAGTTTCTTGACTTCTTCTCCATCATAGTCCCAAGCATTCCATAAATCAGGTACTGCATAATTGATCTTGCCTTGATCAATTTTACGCACTAAAACATTTCTTAATTTTTCAAGTTTAGTTAGTGGCATTTTATCACCTCTACTTTATTATATCAAAATATGTGATTTTAGTTTTATGTTTTTAAAACATGTAAGTGTTTACAATTCAGTCATTTGACTTTTAAAAAGGCCTAAAATATAGTATAATACCCTTGGTTAAGAGAAACACGAGGTGAGTCAAATGAAAAAGCCAGTTGTACTAATAATAATGGACGGAATCGGGATGACAAACAGTGGTCCTGGGAATGCGTATTCATTAGCTAAGAAACCTAATCTAGAACGTTTATTCAGCAAGTATCCTTCGACATTACTAGAAGCTTCAGGAGAAGCTGTTGGTTTACCAGAAGGACAGATGGGTAATTCAGAAGTAGGTCATATGAATATCGGTGCCGGAAGAATTGTTTATCAATCTCTTACAAGAGTTAACAAAGCCGCTAAGGATAGAATGTTTAAAACCAATCATGCTTATTTAGCTGCTTTTAAGAATACAATGAAACATAATTCTAAATTACATTTATTCGGTCTTTTATCTGATGGTGGGGTTCATTCCCATATCCTTCATTTTAAAGAAATGTTAAAGACAGCTAAAGAAGTAGGTGTAGACGAAACATTCGTTCACGCTTTTCTTGACGGGAGAGATACAGGCCCTCAATCAGCTGTTGGCTTTATCGATGATTTAGAAAACTATATGAAAGAAATCAATTACGGAAAAATAGCGACGGTTTCCGGACGTTATTACGCAATGGATAGAGATAAAAACTGGGATAGAATCCAAAAGGCATATGACGCTATGACTTGTGGAGTAGGTGAACATTTCAGTAGCGCTAGAGAAGGTATCTTAAAATCTTACGCTAATGGCGTTAACGATGAGTTCGTAATTCCATTCGTAGTAGATGAAAAAGGTTTAATCAAAGATAATGATTCTATTATTTTCATGAACTTTAGACCAGATAGAGCTATTCAAATCTCTACCGCTTATTCAAATCCTAAAGCTTTAGAACATTTAAATACACAAAGCGCTCCAAAAAACATCATGTTCGTCTCAACGATGAAATATGCAGACTCAGTTAATGGAGAAGTAGCTTTTGAACTTAATGATTTAACTGATATGTTCGGTGATTATATTGCGGAAAAAGGTTTACATCAATTAAGAATCGCAGAAACTGAAAAATATGCTCACGTGACTTTCTTCTTTGATGGTGGTGTAGACAAACAAATCAAAAATGCTAAAAGAGTCTTGATTCCTTCACCAAAAGTGCCTACATATGATTTAAAACCAGAAATGAGCGCTTATGAAATAACTGAAGCGGTTTTAAAAGAATTAGACAGTAAAGTTCATGATGTTGTGATTCTAAACTTTGCCAACGGCGATATGGTTGGACATACAGGAGTTATTCCAGCTGCAGTCAAAGCTGTAGAAGCAGTTGACGAATGTGTAGGAAAAGTAGTAAGTAAAGTAACTGAACTTGGTGGCGTAGCCTTAATAACAGCCGATCATGGAAACTGTGAAAAGATGATAGCTGAAGACGGCACAATCTTTACGGCACACACTACAAATTTAGTACCATTTATAGTAACTGATGAGTTAGTGAAGTTAAGAGAATCAGGTACATTAGGAGATATCGCTCCAACAATGTTGAAGTTGCTTGATTTAGATCAACCAAAAGCAATGACAGGGGTTTCAATCATTGAATAGATATGATACTTCCCTAAAGTATATTAAGACCAAAGATTTAATTTTTGTAATACTTTATGGTGGAGTTCTTTCGATCCTTTTTGGAGTTCTTTTAGGTTTTGTGGATTACTACATTAGTTTTGGAATCGGCATAAGCTTTTCAGGAATCCTGTTCTTCATCAGCAGCATGCAAATCGGAAAATTGGTTAGAAAACAGTATGAGTACCCTCATATTGTTTACATTGTCATAACCGCAATTTTCTTGATAATACAAGCAATCATTATTTTTTTCTTACCAACGATTTTTGAGATTGTAAAGTTAAACAATGCACCAGAATTAGTTTTTGACGCGAGGCTCTATTGGATAGTTTTAAAAAGCTTTATCAATAGTTTGTTCTCTAGTTTTAACTTCAACCTTTGGTTAAGTGTTTTCGTATTTACAATAGGAGTTTATTTAGGAGTTAAACAAACTTATTAAGTTTAAAAAAATAGATATAAAGGAGATGGTTTAAATGCCAAATATTAGTAACATTTATGCAAGAGAAGTATTAGATTCAAGAGGTAACCCAACTGTTGAGGTCGAAGTTATTACAGAATCAGGTGCTTTTGGTCGCGCTATCGTTCCAAGTGGAGCGTCTACAGGTGAACATGAAGCAATTGAATTAAGAGACGGAGATAAATCAAGATACCTTGGCAAGGGTGTTTTACAAGCTGTAAAAAATGTTAATGAAGTTATCGCTCCTAACCTTATCGGTTATGATGTGACTTTCCAAACTTCTATTGACAAAATTATGTTAGAACTAGACGGAACAAAAAACAAATCAAAATTAGGAGCTAACGCTATCTTAGGTGTTTCTATGGCAGTCGCTAGAGCAGCGGCTGACTATGTTGGCTTACCACTTTACTTATATTTAGGTGGATTTAATGCAAAACAACTACCAACACCAATGATGAACATCATCAATGGTGGATCACACGCAGATAATAACGTTGACTTCCAAGAATTCATGATTATGCCAGTTGGCGCTAAAACTTTTAAAGAAGCTTTAAGAATGGGTGCTGAAGTATTCCATAACTTAAAGAAAGTATTATCAAGCAAAGGCTTTAACACAGCTGTTGGTGATGAAGGTGGTTTCGCACCAGACCTACAGTCAAATGAAGATGGAATCAAAGTTATCTTAGAAGCTATCGAAAAAGCTGGATTCATACCTGGAAAAGACGTTTACATCGCTATGGACGTAGCTGCTTCAGAATTCTATAACAAAGAAACAAAACTTTATGAACTTAAAGGCGAAGGCAAAACTTTAAACGCTCATGAAATGGTTGAGTTCTATAAAGGCTTAGTAGAAAAATATCCAATCATCTCAATTGAAGACGGTTTAGATGAAAACGATTGGGAAGGCTGGAAAGCTTTAACAGATGCACTAGGTAAGAAAATTCAATTGGTTGGTGATGACTTATTCGTTACTAACACTGAAAAATTATCTAGAGGTATCGCTCAAGGTATCGCTAACTCAATTCTTATCAAAGTTAACCAAATCGGTACTTTAACAGAAACTTTCAACGCAATTGAAATGGCTAAACGTGCTGGATACACTGCAGTAGTATCTCACAGAAGCGGTGAAACCGAAGATACAACAATCGCAGAAATCGCAGTTGCGACAAATGCTGGACAAATTAAAACTGGTTCATTATCAAGAACTGACCGTATTGCTAAATACAATCAATTATTGAGAATTGAAGAAGAACTTGACGAAGTGGCTGAATATAAAGGTTTAGATTCTTTCTACAACCTACGTTAACATAAAAAAAAGATGTTTTTGGGTATTCCAAAAACATTTTTTTATGGTATAATGTTAATGCTGAGTATATTTTAAAAATCAAGGAGGGTAGACTATGACTTGGTTACATTGGGTATTGTTCGCAATAGCTTTAATATTAATCACTTTAGTAATGGTTCAAGAATCTAAAGATGATGTTAAAAATACATTTTCTGGTGAAAAATCAGACCTTTTCAAAAACCAAAAGCAAAGAGGGTCAGAATTGTTTATGGCAAGACTGACAACCGGAGTATCAATTGTTTTTGCAGTTTTTGCAGTTTTAGCATTAGTCATTATTTAAGAACACATTAAGTGTTCTTTTTTCTTTCTTGAAGAAAGGAGATTTATTTAAGATGAAAACTACAGTATATAACTTAATAAAAAAAGCTCCTTACAAAGAAAGGACTTTAATTGCTATGGCTAGCAATCTGCATTTATCTAGTAAAAAAGATTTTCAAGAACTAACCAAAGCAATTGACAAACTAATTAAAGAAAACCAAATCTATAAAGACAAATCCGGTCATTATAACATAATGGAAAAAAACGAGCAATTAGTAACAGGTAGATTAGATCTAAAAGCCCAAGGATATGGCTTTTTAATAGTTGAAGACAAAGAAATGCCAGACGTCTATATCTCTAGAAGCAATATCAACACTGCAATGGATAACGATCTTTGCCTTGTTAAAATTACTAACATAAAGAATAGAGAGAAAATTGAAGGTGTTGTTGAAAAGGTATTAGAGAGACATTTATCTATCGTTGTGGGTGAATACTACAACGGTCAAATCTTCCCTAAAGATCTTCACGATGATATAGCCTTAAAACTTGTAAAAGAAGATCAAAAACATGTTAAAAATCATCAGCTTATCAAAGTAAAAATCGTTAACTATAAGCATAAGTATTTTAAAGACTGTGAACTCATAGAAGTAATTGGACATGTGGATGATGAAGGCATTGAAGTATTAGAAGTAGTACATAAATTCAATTTGATTAATAAATTCTCACCTGAAGAAGAACTATTCGCAAAATTAGTTAATCAAGAAGTTTTAGAGAGTGAAATTATTGGAAGAACTGATCTAAGGAATGAAACAATCTTTACTATCGATTCTGAAAGCACTAAAGACATTGATGATGCAATTTCGATCAAGAAAATAAAAGATGATTATTTATTAGGTGTACATATAGCCGACGTCAGCTATTATGTCAAAGAAGACTCAATTTTAGACAAAGCCGCTTTTAACCGTGGCACAAGCGTTTATTTGGCTGATTCAGTAATTCCAATGCTACCAAAAGCATTGTCAAATGGAATTTGTTCGCTTAACCCTAAAGTAGATCGCTTAACTTTGACATGCGAGATGCAAATAAACAAAAAAGGTGAAGTTGTTAAATATTCAATCTATCCGTCAGTTATCAACAGCAAATATAAGATGACTTACACAAATATCAACAAAATGTTAAACAACGATCAAGAAATCATTGAAGAATACTCTGATATTTATCAAGATGTACTACTTATGCAAGAACTGCAAAATATCCTCTTCGATATTCGTGAAAAAATGGGCTCAATCGATTTTGAAACCCTAGAACCGAAGCTTTTATTTGATGAACATGGCAAGCTAAGCGATATCGTCATTAGAGAAAGACAGACTGCCGAAAGAATGATCGAAGAATTCATGCTTGTGGCTAATCAAGTGGTCGCAACCCATATTTTTAATCAAAAGTTACCATTCATCTACCGTATCCATGAACTTCCAAATTCAGAGAAACTAGAAAATGTTTTTGAATTTGTCAAGAAATTAGGATATGATAATTATGAAGGCGATTACTCTCAAGAAAACTTGCAAGAACTGCTTAAAGCTGTAGAAAACACTACTTATGAAAAAGTAGTAACTACACTTTTATTAAGATCGATGTCAAAAGCAAGGTATTCAAGAGAGAACAAAGGTCATTATGGGTTAGCATTTGACAACTATACACATTTCACTTCACCAATAAGAAGATATCCTGACCTTATTGTTCACCGTTTCTTGAGAAAGTATGTTTTCAACAACGATCGTTTCTATAATGAGAAAACAATTGAAAGACTTGATGAAATAGCTAAACAATCGTCAGATACTGAAAAACAAGCCATGAACGCTGAAAGAGAAGTTTTGGATATTAAAAAGGCAGAATATATGGAAAACCATATCAATGAAGAATACCAAGGCGTTATCTCTTCTGTTCTTAAATTCGGTATGTTTATCGAACTTCCTAATACAATTGAAGGTTTAGTACATATCTCATCATTCAAAGAACAAATGCAATATGATGAAGTAAATATGCAACTTAAATCAACTGAATCAGATAAAATCTATCAAATCGGTCAAGTTGTAACAATCAAGGTAGCGAAAGTTAATCGTTTATTAGGTAGAATCGATTTTGTACTTGTATAAAAAAGGAGCACTTTAACCATGAAAATACTAGCTAACAATAAAAAGGTGGGCCATGATTATTATATCTTAGAAACTTTTGAATGTGGTATCGTCTTAAAGGGTACGGAAATTAAATCAATTCGTTTAGGCAAGTTCTCAATCAATGAAGCCTATGTAAAGATTTCTAATGACTTTCAAGCATATATTATTAATATGCATGTTGCTAAGTATGAGCAAGGAAATATCTTTAACCACAAAGAAACAAGAAATAAAAAGTTATTATTATCAAAAAGAGAAATAATTAAATTATCACAAAAACTAAAACTTGAAGGGCTTACCTTGGTGCCAACCAAGGTATACCTAAATGAAGGTCTTTGTAAAATAGAGATTGCTTTATGTAAGGGTAAAAAACTTTATGATAAACGTGAATCTCAAAAAGAAAAAGATGCTACCAAAAGAATGGAAAAAGTGATAAAATATTAGTATGGGGCTGTTTTCTGGATTCGACAGGGTAGTTCAAGTTTAATAAGCATGCAATCGGCAGATTTAAAAATGCAGGTTAAATATAACCGGAAATCAAAATTACGCTTTCGCAGCTTAAGAAGAAGTTGCGGGTTCATCGGGGTTTGCCTATAGGCTCTTTTGAACTTCAGAATATAGGACCGCTCAATCGTCTGCAATCTTAAGATTATTGGGTTAAATTAACAGGATTAGGCACTCATCAGTTGGTTAACTAGCAGGTGTTTGCTGAAACAATATAGTTAACTAAGCATGTAGAAAGTTAAATGATTGGCTATTTTGGACAGGGGTTCAAATCCCCTCAGCTCCACCA
>JAVEQW010000054.1:0-8481 GCA_034007385.1 Candidatus Izemoplasmatales bacterium | reverse complement strand
GGAACAGACGCAGCTGCAGTACAATTATCTAGAGAAGGTGTTTTAGTTTGTACTATCGGTATGCCTTCAAGATATATTCATTCCACTACTTCAATCATCCATAAAGATGATTATGAAGCAGTTAAAGCACAAATTCTAGCAATGTTGCAAGAAATTGACTGGGATAAAATTAAAGAAATTAAAAGTAACGTTTAAAAATTAAATATAAAATAATTGCTTATGAGACCACAAAAATGTGGCTTGGAAAGGGAAAAAATTATGCAAAAAACAATCACCAAACGTGAACAAACACGTCAAATGACAATTTTAGCGATGTTTATCGCAATTGTCGCAGTTTTAGGCTTGGTTCCTAATGGTTTAGGAGGCACATTAGGGTTTATCAAGATTGCACCAACTATTGAAGCAACAATTATTCATATTCCAGTATTAATTGGTGCTGCATTACTAGGAAGAAGATTTGGCATTTATTTGGGCTTAGCATTCGGTGTTATCTCGAATATAGCTGCTTTCATTTACTCAAGTCCTCTATTTTATTATCCTTGGGTAGCGATTTTACCAAGGTTAATCTTTGGCTTAATCATCTATGATGTAACACAATTCTTTATCAAAATTACCAAGAACAAACTTATCGGTACAGGAATTAGTTTCTTCTTACTAACATTGATTCACTCGTTAATGGTATTAGCCATGATGTTCACTTCATACTCAATGGTGTTTGGAACTGGTGTTTGGGTTGATGATTTTGTACCATATGTATTACTATTGGTTGCTTTAAACGTGCCTTGGGCTAGTTTGATAGAAATGGGTATAGCTGCTATTATAGGCGGTATAATTGTGGTTAGGCTATCGATGTATTTAAAGACTGATCAAACTGTTTACGAAGAGGAAGATTTTTATGAAGATAGCAATTGATATTGGTAATACTACAATCGCTATCGGTCTTTCAAAAACTGGTGAAACAGTTGATAAGATATACCGTATAAACACCGAAAAGAATAAGTCTTCCGACGAATATTCTTTAATTTTAAACGGACTTATTACCGAATGTAAATCCGTAATTATATCTTCTGTAGTACCTGAATTGAATGAAGTTTTTAGAGACTATTTTCAAGAGTACTTCAATATTGAAGCTCTATTTGTCGGAACCGGAACAAAAACGGGGATCAAGATTAACTCTGACAATCCGAAAGAAGTAGGAGCTGATTTGATCGGAAATAGTGTTGGAGCTACTAACATCTACTCAGAAACATGCTTGGTTATTGATTTAGGAACGGCTACAACATTTACCTTTTTGGAAAAAAAAGTCTTAAAAGGCGTTGTTATCGCAACTGGATTAACCACAAGCAAGAATGCTTTAGTATCTCAAACCTCACTTTTACCTCAAGTCGAACTTCAAGCACCTAAGAAAGTTTTGGGAACTAACTCGGTTGATTGTATTAAGTCAGGACTTGTCTATGGACATGCTTCAATGATTGATGGTATGATCAAGCGGATTAAAGATGAAACAAAAATTAGTGATCTGAAAGTTATTATCACTGGAGGACACTCGAAAATAGTGTATCCATACTTGAATGAAGAAATAATTAAAGATGAAACATTAATATTAAAAGGATTATTAATCATCTCAAGTAAAAATTTAAGGTCTAATTAAAATGCACTGAACAAGTGCATTTTTTCTATAATTATGTTAAAATAAATCAGTGTACATATAGGGGTGAAACAATGAAGAAAAAACTACTTTTAATCGATGCCAGCAATCTTTTATTTAGATCATATTATGCAACTGCGTATACCGGGAATTTGATGCAGACAAAAGAAGGGCTATACACCAACGGTATTTTTGGTTTTGCACATGCAATGACTAAATTAATAGAAGATGGATATACCCATATTCTTGTTGCTTTAGACACTGATGGTAAGACTCACAGGCATGAAGTGTTCGAAAACTACAAAGGCACAAGAAGCGATACACCTGAAGAACTTAAAGAACAGTTTCCATATATGAAAGAATATCTTGATGCTTTAGGAGTATATTATTACGAACAAAAATTTATGGAAGCTGACGATATAATCGGTTATGCAGCGACTCATTATAAAGATCAGTTCGATGAAATAATGATTTACTCAAATGATCATGACTTGGTGCAACTTTTAGATAAGAACGTCAGCCAGTTAATTTCCAGAAAAGGCTTGAAGGATATCGAGATATATACACCAGAATACGTTAAAGAAAAACTTGGTTTTGAAACCAATCAAGTAACTGATTACAAAGCTCTTGTCGGAGACACATCTGATAATATCCCGGGTGTTCCAGGCATAGGGGACAAAACAGCTGTTAAATTACTATCAGAATATAAAACTCTTGAGAACTTATACGACAATGTTGAAGAAATTAAAGGTAAGCTAAAAGATAAATTAGTTGATAATAAAGAAGTTGCTTTCTTTTCAAAAAGATTAGCAACTATTCAACTAGATTTTGATAACGAGATTGATATCAACAAATCAGAGTATAAGGGTTATGATACTGAAAGACTAACGAAGTTTTACCAGAAGATGAATTTCAACACTTTTTTAAAGAATCTAAAGAAAGATGACTTGGTAATTAAAAACGAATACCAAATTTTAGATTCCTCGAAGCAATTAGATGATTTAAAATATGAAAATGCCTTTATTCACCTTGAAGTTTTCGGTGAAAATTATCATGTAGATCCAAAAATTGGCTTTGGGTTGATTATGGATGACAATAACTATTACATACCATATAGCGTCGCTATAAATTCCCGTAAATTCGCGGAATTTCTTGAAAATAAAAAAATAGAAAAATATACTTATGATCTAAAAAAAGTAAGGGTTGCTTTAAAATGGGACAACATTGAGTTCAATGGTGTTGAGTTTGATTTGCTGTTAGCAGCTTATTTACTCAATCCGGCAATTAAACAAGATGATTTTTCTTTAGTAGTTCAAAGTTTAGACTATAATGAAGTCATTTCCGACGAGTTTATCTATGGTAAGGGTTCTAAGTTTGCAATGCCTGAGAATGAAAGATTGATCAAGCATGTAATCACTAAAGTCAAAGCCATAAGTGATTTATATAAAATTGCTATTGATAAAAACAAAGAAGCTAATACCATTCAGCTTTTGAATGATATAGAAATACCTTTGGCTGTTCTTCTTTCAGATATGGAGTATAAAGGGATTTTAATCGATCAAGACATTCTCAATGAGTTTGGGGAAGATTTAAGTAAAAAAATCCATTCTCTAGAAACTTATATCCATGACTTAGCGGGAAAAGATTTTAACATTAACAGTCCTAAGCAACTAGGTGAAGTTTTGTTTGACGATCTTAATTTACCGACAAACAAGAAAACAAAGAGCGGTTATTCAACCGATATTTCTGTGCTTACCAAGTTAAAGAACTTCCATCCGATTATTGATGAAATAATCTCTTATAGAACTTATAGTAAACTTTACTCAACTTATTACATTGGTCTTAAGGAAGCCTTAAAGCTTAAAGGAGACTCGAAAATCCATACGATTTACCAACAAGCCTTAACAAAAACCGGTCGTTTATCATCTAAAGAACCTAATCTTCAAAATATCCCTATCAAAACCGAAGAAGGAAAAGAACTAAGGAAGGTTTTTGTATCAAGTGGAAATAATTATCTTTTATCATTTGATTACTCACAAATAGAGTTAAGAGTGGTATGTGAACTAGCCAATATTAAAAATTTGCAGGCAGCTTTTGAAAACAACTTGGACATTCATTATGAAACAGCTAAAAAAATCTTCGGTAAAGAAAAAATCTCCGATTATGAAAGATCAATCGCTAAAGCCATAAATTTCAGTATTATCTATGGAAAGACATCTTGGGGATTATCTGAAGATTTAAACATCTCTTTAAAAGAAGCCGAAAAGTTTATAAACAACTACTTTGTTACTTATCCTGAGATAAAAACTTACATGGATAAGCAAATTGAGTTTGCTGAGAAAAACGGTTATGTTACTACCCTTTTCAATCGTAAAACATATATTCCTGAATTAAGTTCCAAGAATTATATGACAAGACAGTTTGGCAAAAGAATTGCGATGAATGCCCCAATTCAAGGTACAGCTGCGGATATTCTCAAAGTAGCGATGGTAAAAATCAAAGAAAATTTTGATAAAAACAATATAAAATCACAAATCATTTTACAAATTCATGATGAAGTTGTATTGGATGTTTATCCAGAAGAACTAGATCAAGTTATTGAAATTACAAAAAAAACCATGGAAACCGCCATCAACTTCAAAACAAAACTAGTTGCTAATTATGCTAGTGGAAAGAATCTTTACGAGGTGAAATAAATGCCTGAACTACCAGAAGTAGAAACTGTAAAAGAAACCTTGAAATTGCATTTAATCGGTAGAAAAATTGTTGATATCATAACTCCTTATCCTAACATCATCAAAACCGATTTAGAATACTTCAAAAACAAAATGGTAAATCAAGAATTTCTTGATATCAAACGTTATGGAAAGTATCTGATTTTCGAGTTAACCGACATTTCAATGATTAGTCATTTAAGGATGGAAGGTAAATATTATTTAAGGGATAATTTAGATCAAATCACGAAGCATGAGCATGTAATATTTAAACTTGATAACAACCAATATCTCTCATATCATGATGTAAGAAAATTTGGTACGATGGAACTTGTTGAAAAAAATGAGGTTTTCAATACTGATTCATTGAGTAAACTTGGTTATGAAGCTAACAACGAAAATATTGATTTAAATGAAATATATCCAAAATTCAAAAATGCAAAAAGGCCGATAAAATCTGTTTTGCTTGATCAAACTATAATAACAGGATTAGGTAACATCTACGTTGATGAAACTTTGTTTAGATCGAAGATTCATCCTGAGGAGTTATCATCTAACCTAAATGAAGAAGAAGTGAAAAGTATTCTCGTCAACGCAAAAGCTGTACTTGATAAAGCGATTAAGCTTGGAGGCACAACCATCAGAACCTATCAGTCTAGTTTTGGTGTTGATGGCAGATTTCAAAATGAACTCAAAGTGCATACGTTAGTAGGTAAACCGTGTACAGTATGTAAGACAACAATAGAGAAAATTAAAGTTGGCGGCAGAGGTACTTACTTTTGTCCAAATTGTCAAAGGTTGAAAGAAATATGATAAGAATCGGTTTGACCGGAGGAATAGCTTCCGGTAAGTCTTTGGTTAGCAGTTATTTTCAGGAACTAGACATTCCTATCTTAGACGCTGACAAAATCTATAAAAATCTACTAAAAACAAATAAGTTATTGTATAATGAAATCAAGAAAACTTTCAATTTAGAAGATTTCACTTTAAAACAGTTGGGTGAGATTGTTTTTGATGACCAAACCAAATTAAAAACTTTGAATAAAATAGCCCATCCTTATGTGATTAGATATTTTGCTGAGCAACTTGAAAAAATGGCTAAAACAGAAAAGTTTGTTGTACTTGATATTCCTCTTCTATTTGAAGCGAAAATGGAAAGTTATTGCGACGTAATTATCTGTGTATACGTTGATGAAATTATTCAAATAGAAAGATTGATGAAGAGAAATAACCTAACCAAAGAGGAAGCCTTAAAGCGAATAAATTCACAAATGCCTCTTTCAGAAAAATGCAAAATCAGCGATTATGTAATTGATAATTCCCAAGAACGCGATTACACTTATCAACAATTCACAGAAATCTTTAATAAAATTAAGGAGAACAAAAATGTCACTTAAAACCTTTTTTGCCAACACAGTAGAGACTAGAGAACTTCATAGAGATCCTCAGTTAAGAACGAATTATTATCGCAACAATTTTACTCAAGTTGTCGAAGCTCTTAGGATTTTAGCGGAAGAAGACCACTTGGAAGTGAAAAATATTGATAAAGTTCATAAAGAAATCTATATGTTAGGCAATGGATATGATATAATCGTTACACTATCGGAAATTACTCCAGTTGAAATTGGTATAGATTTTAAGGTTAATTGGTTTAGTGGTTTCGGTTATAACAGACCTAAAAAGAAAGTTTTGTACTATTACATAAAACTAAAAGAATTACTTAGATTTAAAGGTGTATCTTTACATCCATAGGAGGAAGCATTGGAAACACTTAGAAGAAGCGATACTTTTATTGTCTCCGGTGAAGGGCTTTGTTCAGAAATTGATTATCAAGTGTTGACGCTACTATATCAACCGATAATCGGTCAAAGTGCCTTTACTTTATACATGACATTAATGAACTTGATGAATCGTCAAGATTTTATCTCCGATGAATATCTTCACTCGGATTTAGAATCATTAATGGGAATGAAAGTATCAGAGATTGAACAAGAAAGGTTTAAACTAGAAGCGATTGGACTCTTAATCACTTTTTTTGCTAACGATAATTTCACTTACGAGATTAAACTTCCTTTAAGTGCTAGAAGCTTTATCAATGATGGGATTTTAGGAGAATATTTAATAGCTTCCATTACAAAAACCAGATTTAAAAAGTTACTTAAGGTCTTTAAAGTGAAGGCACCCAATAAGAAACAAAAGTATAATATCTCTAAAGCCTTCAACGAAGTATATCCATCCATCGAAACTGTTGATAATGAGTATGAAATTGATCTTGTTGCCAACAAGACAAAAAGTTTTGCAAAAATAACAAATTATAATTTTAACTGGCGATTGTTCAACGAGACCATCAATCCAGAAGTTTATAATATTGAAAATATTACAGAAGCAGTAAAAGCGAAAATTGAACAACTAAGTTATGTTTATGGCCTTGATGAAATAATGATGGTTGATATATTCATTAAGTCCTTAGACGATTTCAATAATATTAATATTGAAGTTCTTGCGAAAAACGCTAGATCCAATTACCATATAGAACCTGTAGACCCAAATAAAGAAGAAGTGCAAACAAAACCAGTTGATACTGATAATATCCTCGAATATTTTAAATCTATCACCCCAAAGGACCTCTTAGCAGAGTTGGGTGACGGTTTAGTTTCATCAGCGGATTTAAGACATGTCGAACGCTTGATTGATGAAGTCGGTCTTGACTCTGGTGTTATTAATGTATTACTCGCTTATATCGCTAAAATAAAAGGAAATAACCTACCTAGCTACCAGTATATTCAAAAGGTTGCTATGGGTTGGAAACGTGATAAAATTGATTCAGTAGAACTAGCTTTAGATTATATAAAACATTTAGATAGCGTAAAAGAAAAGCCACAATATCGCAAATCTTCAAGACCTGATGTTGCGCCTGATTGGCTCGAAGAATACTTGAAAGAAAACGAAGGAGATCGGTAAGTATGAAACCTATAAGAGATTTCATGAAAGACACAAAACCAAGAATCGATTATGACACCATTATCGATGGTTTAATGCAAGATCCAATCATCCGTAAGTTTATTCTTGATTATGATTTAAAGCATGAAGAAATCATCAGATCATTAAATGTTTTTCTAACCTATAAAGATGAGAAAGAAATCTGTGAAAACTGTCCTAATTTGGAAGAATGCAAACTTGCTACTGTAGGTTTTTCACCTCGCTTGGAATATCATCCAAATTATATTGAACTGTCGTATGGACGTTGTAAATATAATCGTTTCAATCAAACAAGCGATAATATTTTTGCGATGTACGTGCCAAAGAAGATCTTCAAAGCATCACTGGATGATTTAGACTTGATCGGAGATACAAGAAAATCCATAAATAATTACATTTTGAGATTCTTAAAAGATTATAGTAAAGATAACTTTATAAAAGGAATGTATATTTCCGGCAAATATGGAACCGGAAAGACATATATCTTGGCAATACTCGCAAATGAACTAGCAAAACTAGGGCATAAAGTATACTTCGCTTATTATCCAGATTTAGCTAGAGAGCTTAAATCTTCAATTGGGGATGGAAGTCTAGAAGATAAAATCACTTCAATCAAAGAAGCAGAAATACTTATGTTAGATGATATTGGTGGCGAATACTTCAGCGAGTTTATCAGAGATGAAGTACTAGGACCAATTCTTCAACACCGCTTATTGGATAATAAACCAACTTTCTTTAGTTCCAACTTAAGTTATAATGACTTAGCAAGAGCCTTTAGAAAAACCGATAATAATCTTGAAACTATCGCTTCTTACAGAATAGTGGAAAGAATCAAACGAATGACTACGGAATTTGTTTTGACTGAAATGCCACATTTAAAGTAAATTACAACTTATTTCTTGACAAAGAACCAAGAAAAGATATAATAATTAATATAAACTATGAAGAGGACATGATCTTTAAGCACCTTTATTAAAGCGAGAGTAAAAATGGTGAAAGTTACTCATAAAGAATTATTGATTACCACCTCAGAGTGACTTTTAATAAAAGTCCGTACCAGGCGTTAACGGTTATGAGTAATAAATTAAGGTGGTACCGCGATTTTAATCGCCCTTTTAAAATAAGGGCGATTTTTTTATT
>JAVEQW010000053.1:0-9023 GCA_034007385.1 Candidatus Izemoplasmatales bacterium | reverse complement strand
ACTTGATGACACACTCCACAACGTTTGTACCTTCATTATAGGAGATTAAATATATTATTTAAATACATTTTAAATACAAAAAAAGAAAGGAGAGTATAGTTGAATTATCTTAATTTAATTATACAAGCCATCATGGAAAGAAAAGTTTTAGTTGAAGTATCTGCTAGACATGCTCACGTGTCTAGAGAACATTTAGATATTTTATTTGGAGAAGGTTACGAACTGACAGTAAAGAAATATTTATCTCAACCTGGTCAATTTGCAGCTAACGAGAGAGTAGATGTCATCGGACCAAAAAGAGAGCTAAAAAATGTATCAATTTTGGGGCCAGTAAGAAACGCCACTCAAGTGGAAATTTCATTGACTGATGCACGTTCTATAGGCGTGTTAGCACCAATTAGAGAAAGTGGAGACACAAAGCAAAGTGCTCCATGTAAACTGATTGGACCTAAGGGTGAAGTTGAATTAGAAGAAGGAGTTATTGTAGCTAAAAGACACATTCACTTAACTCCAGAAGACGCTGAAAAATTCAACGTAAAAGATAAACAAATCGTATCAGTAAAGATAGACACAGACGGTCGTTCAAGCATCTTGGGTGATGTTGTTATTAGAGTTAGAAACGATTTTGCTTCAGCAATGCACATTGATACTGACGAAGGAAATGCTGTTGGCATCAATGGCGAGATTTTTGGAACGATAATCTAAAAATGGCAATCAAATTCGAATTAATTCATCAAGACAAACATACTGGAGCTCGATATGGTATTCTTCACACACCGCACGGTAGTTTTGAAACACCAATATTTATGCCTGTTGGTACTTTGGCAACAGTAAAAACTCTTGATGTGGATGAAATAAAAGAAGTAAGCCAAGGCCTTATTCTTGGCAATACTTATCATCTATGGCTACAACCAGGAGATGAAATAGTTAAAAACCATGGAGGAATCCGTGGTTTTATGAATTGGGATGGGGCTTTACTTACAGATTCAGGTGGTTTTCAAGTTTTCTCTTTATCGAAAATCAGGAAAATTACCGAAGAAGGAGTTACTTTCAGACATCATCTGAACGGCTCTCAGCTGCATCTGACCCCTGAAGACAGCATTAGAATTCAAAATAATCTAGGGGCTGATATCATCATGAGTTTTGATGAATGTCCACCTTTCCACTCATCATATGAGTATCATAAGGACTCGTTAGAAAGAACGATCAGATGGGCTAAAAGAGGCAAAGATGTTCATCAAAATCCTGATAAACAAGCACTCTTTGGAATTGTTCAAGGTGGTCCTTACAAAGACTTAAGAGAATATTCAATCAACGAATTAAAGAAAATTGACTTTCCTGGATATTCCATCGGCGGATTAAGCGTCGGTGAAACTAAACAGGAAATGTATGAGATATTAGAGTTTCTAAAAGATAAAATGCCGGAAGATAAACCTCGTTATCTAATGGGTGTTGGATCACCGGATGATATCGTTATGGGAGTCGCGAACGGAATCGATATGTTTGATTGTGTTTTGCCAACAAGAATCGCCAGACATGGTACAGCAATGACTTCAATCGGCAAAGTTGTAATCAAAAACAAAACCTATGAACATGACCTATCACCACTTGATCCAAACTGCGATTGCAAGGTTTGCAAGAATTATAGCAGAAGTTACCTAAGACACCTTTTCAAGGCGAAAGAAATTCTTGGTTTACGTTTAGTTTCTTACCATAATTTATACTATCTAAAAACACTAATGCATGATATTCGCGAAGCTATAAAAAATGATCGTTTCGCTGAATTTAAGGAAAAAATCCTTAAAGAATACTTTGATTAGATTTTTCGTTTCTTTTTATTATTATATTTATTATTTGATTGTTTTATGATAAGATAATTGTAAGATCATTAATTGGGGGTAACAAATGTTTAATATTGACGATAAGTTTAACCAAAAACCGAAAATTAAAGTGGTTGGTATTGGCGGCGGCGGTGGCTCTGCCATAAATAGAATGATTGAAAATGAAGTTCCGGGCGTTGAGTTTGTTGCTATGAACACCGATGCACAGGTTCTAAGACTATCAAAAGCAGATGTTAGATTACAGTTAGGTAAAACCTTAACAAGAGGTTTAGGTGCCGGAGCAAATCCAGAGGTCGGACGCCAAGCTGCAATCGAATCTGAAGACGAAATTAGAGACATCCTAGCTGAAACAGACATGGTTTTTATCACAGCTGGTATGGGTGGTGGAACCGGAACCGGAGCTAGCCCAATAGTGGCGAGAATAGCCAGAGAAATGGGATGTTTAACCATTGGTATCGTTACCAAGCCTTTTGGTTTTGAAGGCAAGAAAAGAATGGCAGTAGCTATTGAAGGTCTTGAACAATTAAAACCGTATGTTGATACACTAATCGTTATTCCTAATGATAAACTATTCTACATTGTAGATAGAAATACATCTTATCTAGACGCCTTTAGAGAAGCTGATAAAGTTCTTCGTCAAGGTGTCCAAGGTATTACAGAAATCATCGCGATGCCAGGAGTTGTAAACGTTGACTTTGCTGACGTTAAGACCGTTATGAAAGATAAAGGTACCGCTTTGATGGGAATCGGGGTTGCCGAAGGTCCAAACCGAGCGATTGAAGCAGCAAGAGAAGCAATCAGATCACCACTTTTAGAAACTTCAATCAACGGCGCTACCGACGCTATTGTAAACATTACCTCGAACTATCAAGCTTCATTATATGAAATCGATGAAATTATTGCCGAAGTTCATAAAGCTTCTACAACAGATATCAATGTTATCTACGGTTCAGCAATCAACTCAGATTTAGGTGATGAACTGGTTGTAACTGTTATCGCTACCGGCTTTAGCCAAGATCCTGTCTTTAAAGATGAGGTAATCCCACCTAAACCGCAAGCACATAACGAACCACCTAAAAAAGAAGAAGTTGATGTTGACATTCCTGAAAAGAAACAAAGTAAATTTTTTAAGAAAAACAAAAAGAAGGAAGCGATAGAAAAACAAAAGAATGAACAAGAAGAGAATGATGACATCAAAATTCCTTCTTGGCTAAAGGATAGATTTAACAAATAAAGACTGATTTTCAGTCTTTTTTTTATCTTTTTTAGTTATATATATTTAATCTAGATAATTGTAATTTATCTAGTAAAGTGGTACAATTTTTAAGAGCGAAGGAGGTGTTAAAAAATGGAAGAACTTCTGCTAAATGAATTTCAACTTGAAAATGAAATTATTAATCTGATTAACTCAAATGAAGAAGATTTAATTATCCGTGAGAAACTGGATATGTATCATGAATATGAAATCTCTAAAGCATTATTATTGATGAATGATGAATCCAGAAAAAAACTCTATCAATTTCTTCCACTTCGTAAACTAACGGAAGTTTTCGAAGATTTAACACCTGAAGATGCGTTTGAAGTATTAAAGGACACCCCTATCGAGATTGTTGTCAGAGTTTTTAAAGAAATGGAAACTGACGACTTAGTCGATATTATTCAAGCAATTGACGATAAAGAAGATCAAGTTACCTATCTATCATTAATTGATGCAAAAAAGCGAATCCTTATAAAAACATTGATTGATTTTGACGATGACTTAGTAGGTTCAATTATGAATAATGACTTCGTCGCAATAACAAGAGATTTAACAGTAAAAAAAGCAATTAAAGAAGTAGTGAAAATAGCGCCTGAAATAGAATTTATTCATAATATTTACATAGTTGATGAAAACAAAAAACTAGAAGGTGCTATGTCTTTAAAAGAACTTATAAGCGCTGGGTATGATCAAGATCAAAAAATCGAAGATCTAATGAGTATAAACTTAATTTTCGTCACACCTTCAACACCGATTGAAGAAGCGATTGAAATTATGAAGAACTATAACTTCTTACTACTCCCTGTAGTTGACAAATTCCAAAAACTAATCGGAATTGTTTCCTTCGACGATATCTTAGAAGCTTTAAACGAAGAATCTGACGAAGACTATTCAAGCTTAGCCGGTTTAACTGACGTTGATGTCGACGAGAATGAAACCGTGTTTTCTTCATTGAAGAAACGTTTGCCTTGGCTAGTGATACTTCTGTTTATAAATCTAATTACTTCATCAATCATTATCGGATTTGAAGAACAACTCAAACTCTTGCCAACTCTAGCAATATTTATGCCTCTAATCCTTAACATGGCTGGTAATTCAGGTACCCAAAGTCTAGGGATTATGATAAGACTTTTTGCTACTAACCAGCTAGACTCCAAAAAGTCTGTATTAAAACATTTGCTCAACGAATTTTTAACCGGTTTAGTTAATGGCCTTGTAATAGCAATCGGTTTATTCATTATGGTAATTCTATTAAATCTGATTAAAGGACAGGATTTCACAACCGGATTATCATTTGCCTTTGTTACAGCTTTATCAATAAGTGTTGCACTAATAGTAGCTACACTAGCTGGTGCTATAGTGCCTTTGATTATAAATAGCTTAAAAATTGATCCGGCAGTAGCTTCCGGCCCATTTATTACTACTATCAACGATATCTTGTCATTGTTGATATATTTTGGTTTAGCAAGCATTCTAATTGCTTCACTAGCGTAAAGGAGGGATTGATTTGGAAGAATTAATCGAAAGATCAGTCGAATTTACAGCCGATATTACTACAATTTTACAAGAAAACATTAACAATCCCAATCTGGAAACCTTATTGGAAGAATATCATCTATACGATATAGCAAAAGTCCTTACCGACTTCCCTGAAGATATCATCAAAGCTTTCTTTCACACAGTTAGCATTGAGTTTGCTGCAGAAATTATCGAATATTTAGATGAAGACGACGCAACTTATATAATCAAAGTAATAGGTGAAATAGATTCTGCTAAAATTATTGCGGATATGGACTTAGACGATGCAGTAGACATTCTAAAATACCTAAAAAAAACAGGAATGCGAATCCTAAAACAAATCGAACCTATAAGAAGAAAAGAAATTCTTCAAGTAATGCTCTACGATGAAGATGAAATTGGGGCTTACTTAACTGATAGTTACTTAACATTACAACCTAATATCACAGTAAAAGAAGCAATGAAACAAGTCGTTAGCAATGCTCATGATGTTGATTATATATCGATAATCTATATCGTTGATAAAAACAATTTACTACTAGGTTTCATTAAACTAAAAGATTTGATTATCGCTAGAGCCGATGAGCAATTATCTGATCTTTATAAAACCAGATTTCCAAGAGTATATCCAACCGATGACAAAGAATATGTTGCTTCCCTTATGCAAGAAACTTCTGAATCATCAATTCCTGTGATTAACGAAGACGGAAAAATGGAAGGTATTATCACCCATGATGATCTCATGGATATCATTTCCTTAGTCCAAGAAGAAGACTATACAAAATTTGCTGCTCTATCTGATGTAGAGATTAACTTAAGCACATCAAATTTAAGAAAGTCTGTCAAGTCTAGACTACCATGGCTATCGATTTTACTGGGCCTTTCAATGATAACTTCAATCATTCTATCATTCTTTGAAGCAAATTTGTCATTAAATCCAGGCTCAAGGCTTCTAGCCTCTAAACTGGCGGTTTACCTGCCTTTGATATTAGCTATGGCAGGTAATACAGGTACCCAAAGCTTAGCGGTTATGATTAGGTACTTGACAAAAAATCTTGATCTTGACATAACAAAAATAAAAAAACATATTTTGCGTGAGTTCAAAACAGGAGTTCTTCAAGGCTTAATTATTGGCATCTTGATTTTTATTATGATAAATCTTACGAATCTAATCATCTATCAAGTAATTTCAAGACCAAATTTAATCTATGCAATTGTTACATCAGGGTCAATTTTCATAGCTCTATTAGTATCAACTACACTAGGAGCTTTAATACCATTAATAATGACCAGATTCAAAATCGACCCAGCAGTAGCGTCTGGTCCATTCATTACCACAATATCTGATATAATAACATTATCGATTTATTATTCAATGAGTCTATTGATACTGTTGCCATTATATATAAACTAGGAGGAAATTATGAATTTCACAGGAAAGCAAAAAGCACTTTTAAGAAAATTAGCCAATGAAAAACCAATCATGTTTCAAATCGGCCAACAAGGCCTAACTGAAACAGTTGTTTCCAGCATCAAAGAAAATCTTAAGAAACATGAAGTAGGGAGAGTGACAGTACTTAAATCATGTCCAACTGACATCAATGATCTTATAGTCACTCTTGGAGAAGAAGAAATCATCGTCGTCTATAAAATCGGTAGAGTTTTACTTTTATATAAAGAGAACCCTGAACTAAAAGATAGGATTAGGTTATGATGAAAATTTTACTTACAAATGACGACGGCTATAATAGCGAAGGAATAACGATTCTTTATGAAGAACTCAAGAAATACGGGGAAGTCCTCCTTGTAGCGCCGCATCATCACATGTCTGGAGCCTCTGTTTCTCGAATTTTTTGGACTAAAGTCAAGGTACATAAGCACGCTTCAGATATCTACTCAATCGAAGGGACGCCTGCTGATGCCGTTTCTTTAGCGCTTCACGGTTTAAATTTCCGACCTGACGTTGTTGTATCAGGTATTAATAACGGACTCAATGTAGGTGCCGATACGGTTTATTCCGGAACGGTTGGGGCTTGCATGGAAGCTCTAAAAGCAAAAATTCCGGCAATAGCATTATCAGTTGATTTCGATCACTTTAAACAAGGGAAAAAAGATTTGCCGAAGGTTTTAGATTTTATCTTTGACAATAATTTAATTTCAAATCGTTATTTGCTTAACGTCAATTTTATTGCTAAAGATTTTAAAAAATCAAAAGGCATATTAATAACAGACCTTGGTTTTAGACCAACAGAACACTACTATGTGAACGAAGGTGATTATTACAAGACAAAACGTAACTTTTCAACCTTTGAATTTGTCCCGGAAACAGATCTTTTTGCCGTCAATAACGGCTATATATCAATAACACCGCTAAAATTTGCAAATCAAACAGAAACCGGACTCAAGGAATTAAGAAATAAGGTGAGTCAAATTGATCAAGAATAGTTGGATTTATTATTTAGTTTATTTTGTTAACATGATAATTGTTGTAATTCTTATTGGCTTTATACTTGAAAACACACTAATCAAGATATTACTAGCGATTTACTTATTGATATTTTCATCAATAATATCATTTATTAGTCGTAAGAAAGGTAGATGAGTAATCAAAATGATAAACTCGGAAATTATTCCCATATTATTAGAAGAAACAAAAAACACCACAATCGTCGCCGCCACAAAATACGGCGACGCTACTGATGTCAAAGAACTCTTTGATTTAGGAATAAACAATATCGGTGAAAACCGAACTAATGCTTTTTTAGAAAAATATGAACTTCTCCACGATTTAGACATATCATGGCATTTCATTGGGCACTTGCAATCTAAAAAAGTAAAAAGTGTAATTAACAAAATTGATTATCTTCATTCTCTAGACAGAATGTCTTTAGTTGAAGAAATTCAAAAATATCGGAAACTTCCGCTTAAGTGTTTTATTGAAGTTAATATCGCCGAAGAAGACAGTAAATATGGACTAAGTATAGATGAAGTTGTTTCATTCTATCAAAATCTTAAAAACTATGATAAAATAAAAGTAATCGGTTTGATGGGGATGGCTTCATTTACCGGTGATGAAGAATTAATCAGTTCACAATTTAAAAAACTTAAAGATTTGAAAACTAAACTCAATAAAGACTATGACCAAGATATTGAATATTTATCTATGGGAATGACTAACGACTATAAAATAGCTTTGAAACTAGGCGCAACCCACTTGCGATTAGGTTCGATTCTATTTGAAAAAGGGAGATAAATAAATGGGACTCTTTGGAAAGAAAAAAATTACACCGACAAACGTCGAGTTTGAAGATTTAACTTTTGTTAAAGTAAATGATAATAAAGATGTTTATAAGTATGCGGAAATAATTATGCACAGAATGCCTATCGTATTAAACTTCTCCGATTGTTTAATATCGGAAGCTAACGAAGTTTTAATGTTCTTGACAGGCGTTTTATACGCTTGTGACGGCGAAATTGTAAAGATTCAGGATAAAATTTATTTAATGGCTCAAAAAAGCGATCTATTAGGACCGACATTAAATAAATTTATCAATGATTACCGAAAGAAGTAATAAATAATGTTAATTTTTTTAGAATACGCATACTATGTACTACTAACATACTTTTACATCATGATCGTTTACGTTTTATTGAGTTGGACACCTTTAAGAAACAGTCGTTTTTATGATATTTTAAGCAAAATCGTTAATCCATATCTCGGAATTTTCAGGGGTTGGTTAGTATTTTCGAATATTGATTTCACTCCTATGCTAGGTTTAATCCTATATCAATTCATTCTTGGCGTAATTGCTAGAGCTATTTAATAAAAAGACTTGATAAATTCGCATTAATTGTGTATAATCTATTGCATATAATCGAAGATTGGGACAACATTTTAAAAATAAACTTTTAGAGAGTCTGAGTAACGGTGAAATCAGATAAGCTTTATTTTTATAATTATCACCCATGAGAGAACTACTAAACTAACAGTAAGTAGTTACGTGTAGCTGGCGTTAACAGCTTTTCGAGTGCTAGAACAAATTCTAGAACTAAGGTGGTACCACGGAAAAATTTCGTCCTTAATTTATTTTTATTAAGGACTTTTTATTTTATACTATTGAGGAGTGAAGAAAAATGGAAAAGAAGAATTTCAAGGACAGTTTATTGATGCCCGCAACCGAGTTTCCAATGCGCGGAAACCTTGGGCAAAAAGAACCTGCAATCCATGAAGAATGGGCAAAATTAGATCTTTATAATGAAGTTATGAAGAAGAATGAAGGAAGACCAACTTATATATTACATGACGGCCCACCGTATGCAAATGGGTCTATTCATGCTGGGCACGCACTAAATAAAATCCTGAAAGACTTTGTTTTGCGATATAAAAACATGTCAGGTTTTATTGC
>JAVEQW010000052.1:5911-9023 GCA_034007385.1 Candidatus Izemoplasmatales bacterium | reverse complement strand
GTGTTGGTAAGAGTAGATTTTAACGTTCCTATCAAAGACGGACAAATCACAGATGACAATCGTATTGTTCAAGCGTTACCTACAATTCAATATTTATTGGATGAACATGCGAAGGTGATTCTATTCTCGCATTTAGGAAGAATTAAAACAGAAGAAGATTTGGCTAAGAATTCTTTAAGAGTAGTAGCTGATAGATTACAAGAATTATTAAATAAACCAGTGAAGTTTATCCCACAAACAAGAGGTGAAGCATTAGAACTAGCTATCAATGCAATGCAAGATGGCGATGTAGTAATGTTTGAAAACACTCGTTTTGAAGACTTAGATGGAAAGAAAGAATCTAAAAACGATCCTGAATTAGGAGCTTACTGGGCTAGTTTAGGTGACTTGTTTGTTAATGATGCTTTCGGTACAGCTCATAGAGCTCACGCATCAAATGTTGGTATAGCAAGTTTAAAAGAAGCAGCTGCAGGCTATCTAATGGAAAAGGAACTTCATTATATCGGTGAAACAGTAGAAAACCCAGAAAGACCTTTCGTAGCAATCTTGGGTGGAGCTAAAGTATCAGATAAGATTGGTGTAATTGAAAACTTATTGAAAAAAGCTGATAAAGTTTTAATCGGTGGAGGTATGGCATATACATTCATGAAGTCTTTAGGATACAATATCGGTACTTCAATTGTTGAAGAAGACAAATTGGATTTAGCAAAATCATTGTTAGAAAAAGCTAACGGTAAATTAATCTTACCTTTGGATTTGGTTGTTACTGAAGAGTTTGCTGCTGATGCAAAATCTAGAGTAACAACATATAAAGACATTAAAGAAAATGAAATGGGACTAGATATTGGTCCAAAAACAATTAAGTTATTCAAAAAAGAACTTAAAGGTGCTAAGACAGTAATCTGGAATGGACCTTTAGGTGTATTTGAGTTTGAAGCTTTTGCAAAAGGCACAAAAGCGATTTGTGAAATTCTTGCTGGATTGAAAAACGCAAGAACAATTATCGGCGGTGGCGATTCAGCTGCAGCAGCAATCCAAATGGGATTTGCTGATGACTTCACTCATATTTCAACTGGTGGCGGTGCATCATTAGAATTCCTTGAAGGTAAAGAATTACCAGGAGTTTCTTCATTAGACGATGCTCCAATATGCGATTGCGGTGATGACTGTGATTGCGATTAATAAGAAAGAGAAAGAAAACATGAGAAAACCAATAATTGCTGGAAACTGGAAAATGTTTAAAACTAGGGATGAAGCACTGTTTTTTATCCTTCAAGTTTCCGAACAAATGCCAAACATAAAAGACGTAGAGACTGTAGTTTTTGCCCAAGCACCTTTAATGCGTTGCTTAATAAAAAGACAAGGTTCAAATTTAAGAATTGGTGCACAAAACCTATTTTATGAAGATGAAGGAGCTTATACTGGAGAAATATCTGGACCGCTTCTAAAGTCATATAAAGTTGATTACGTTCTTATTGGTCATAGTGAAAGAAGAGCATATTTTCATGAAACCGATGAAATTGTAAACAAAAAAATTAAAGCTGCTTTAAGAAACCAATTGAAACCAATTGTTTGTGTCGGCGAACTTTTAGAAGAAAGAGAAAACAACCAAACAAATGAGGTTTTGGAAAGACAAATCAAGAAAGGTTTTGAAGGCATTAAAGCTATCGACATGAAAAATATCGTTATTGCCTACGAACCGGTTTGGGCTATCGGCACCGGTAAAACCGCTACAGCGGAAATGGCTGATGAAGCTTGTGGTTATATCAGAAAGTTAGTTTCTGATCTATATGGAAAAGTTGTCGCTGAAGAAATCAGAATCCAATATGGTGGTTCTGTTAAACCGGAAAATATTAAAGAACTTTTAGATAAAGAAAATATTGACGGAGCATTGATTGGCGGAGCATCTCTAGACCCAGATAAATTTATTCAAATGGCAAATGCCGCTTTAAAATAAAAGAATGACTGAAGGTTTTCCTTCAGTCATATTTTTTTAGATAAATAAGTTATGATTGCTTGTAGTTGTGTCTCCTAAGTAAGTAGCTACTCCAGCGATTTCAACACCATCAATTAACTCTTCTTTTTTAATACCCATAATGTCCATCGACATTGCACAGGCTGTAATTTTTACACCTAAGTCCATAGCGCTCTTAATCATTTCTTCTAAAGAATCGACATTCTTTTTCTTCATGATAGACTTAATCATCTTAGGACCCATTCCCAACATATTCATCTTAGAAATAGGTAATTTCTTTGTTCCTCTTGGCATCATTGAACCAAACATTTTTTCGATAAATGATTTTCTTACTTTCACTTTCTTTGGTTTTCTTAAAATATTCAATCCCCAGAAAGTAAAGAATAACGATACCTTTTTACCCATCGAAGCAGCGCCTTGGGCGATTATGAATGCTGCAATTGCTTTATCCAAATCTTCAGAGAAAACCACAATTGTGCTATCTTCTTTTGAAACACCACTTTCAGGTTTTGATTTAGATTGAGTTCTTTGGCCTTTTAAGATTCTTGCGGTGAAACGATTGTTATCTTCTTTTAAATCAACTAATGTATTTTGTGTTTTTTCAACCCAAGTTTTAACGTCCTTCTTAAATCCTGGATCTGTAGCGCTAATCTCTAGTACTTCGCCAAAGTTGAGGGTTTCAAGGCTCTTGAAAGTTTTAACTATTGGACCTGGACATTGTAATCCTGACGCATCAACAACTAATGTAGGTGTTCCAGGAATCTCCATTTCTTTAACTGTTTCTTTGCTTTCAAAAATCAGTTTTCCAGAGTCGTCAAGTTCTTCCTGGAATGAAATTTGTGTAGGATTATATACACTTTGGTAAGTCTTGAAAGCACCATCTAAGTTGTAAGCGTCAAAGCCATTTTGTCTTAAAATTCTTACTGTGTTATAAGCTCTGATTCCTGATTGACAGAATACATAGATTTTTTGTGTTTTTGGTATTTCATTCAATCTTTCTCTTATCTCAGAGAAAGGTATATTGTATGTCCCTGGAATAGTCGCAAAACTGTTTTCTAAGCTATCTCTTGCATCAATAACAAAAGCACCATTTTTGATTAACTCGTTAATCTCGTTGTACTGAACAGTTTTTACCAA
>JAVEQW010000052.1:0-5811 GCA_034007385.1 Candidatus Izemoplasmatales bacterium | reverse complement strand
GCCATTACTTGATCAGCCATTTCAACGATAGCGACATTCATTCCTAAATGGTGCAGATTTTCTGCCATCTCGATACCAATGAAACCGGCACCGATTACTGTCGCTCTCTTAGGTTTTTGTGTATTTATATAATTTTTAATAATATCCATATCAGGAATGTTACGTAAAGTAAATAAAGTTTTTGCTTCATTAATACCAGCGATAGGAGGTTTAACTGGATATGCTCCAGTAGATATTACTAGATAGTCATACGTTTCTTCATAAGACTTATCAGTTTTTAAATCTTTGATTGTCAGCACTTTCTTATCTTTATCAATCTTTAGTGCCTCAGAAAAGTTTCTTACATCAATATTAAAGTTCTTATGCATATCTTCGACACTTTGAACCAATAATGCATCTCTACTTGTAATAACATCACCAATATAATAAGGCATACCACAGTTAGCAAAAGAGATATACTCTCCTCTTTCTAACATGATGATTTCAGCAAACTCATCCATTCTTCTTAATCTGGTTGCTGTTGATGCTCCACCGGCAACGCCACCGATAATAATAATTTTATTATTTTTCATATTCTTCACTCCGTTCCAAACCAAGTTATAATTTTACTCCTCATAAGGATTATTGTCAAGAATTTAATCTCACATAAACCAATAAAAAAACCAAAGTTTTACACTTTGGTTTTAATTATAATTTTTACTCTTACTTGTTGTATAACTCAACAATCAAGTTTTCTTTGATTTCAGGTAAGATTTCATTTCTTTCAGGTAAACGAGTGAATGTAGCAGTAGCTAAATCATCATTGAAATCAATGTATTCTTGACGAGAAACAACAGCTTCTAAAGCATCTTTGATAATTTGAAGGCCTTTAGATTTTTCCTTAATTGAGATTACTTGACCGACTTTTACTCTAATTGATGGAATTGTAGCTTTTTCTCCATCCAATAGAATATGTCCATGATTAACCAATTGTCTAGCTTGTTGTCTTGTTCTTGCGAAACCAGCGCGATAAACTAGATTGTCTAATCTTGATTCAAGTAAGAAAAGGAAGTTTTCACCTTGTTTGCCTTGCATTTTCTTAGCTTCGTTGAATGTTTTACGGAATTGTTTTTCATTTACACCATAAGTAAAACGAACTCTTTGTTTTTCTTGTAATTGGGTACCATATTCTGATATTTTCTTACGTTTTTGTCCGTGTTGACCAGGTGCATAAGGACGTTTGTTTAATTCTTTCCCAGTTTCTGAAACTGAATAAGATAAACGACGACTTTGCTTCCATGTTGATCCTGTAAATCTTGACATATATTTTCCTCCTTATTTTTTATTACGTACATAATTTGAGGAGCCCTACAACAACTTACTTTGATTATTTTGATGGTTTCTTGTTAAGCAGTTAACAATACTTCCAACCCTAATATTTTGGAATAATCAACCCATAAATTGCACGTAAAACAACTGCTTTTTATTATATGCGCACAAAGTATTATAACTTATTGACTATAAAATGTCAACTAAAAGCTTTACTAGTCTTACCAAGTCATTTTTTAGTGTTTCATCAAACCTATTTAGAACCGGACTATCGATGTCTAGCACTCCATAAAGCTCTCCATTTTTAATGATTGGAATTACAATTTCAGAGTTTGAATCACAATCGCAAGGTATGTGCCCAGGGAAGTCATGAACGTTATCAACAACAATTATTTCTCTTGATAAAGCAGCTTTTCCACAGACGCCTTTACCCATATCAATTAATGTAACTGCAGCTTTTCCTTGGAATGGTCCTAGGTATAGTTTCTCTCCATCATAAAGGTAAAACCCAACCCAGTTTAAATCTGATATGTTCTCCATTATGATAGCTGACATATTAGATAGATTAGTGACAATATTCAATTTCTTATCGATGAATAGTTCAGAATGAGTAAATAAAAAATCATTAGTCATAAAAAATCACCTCTTCAGGTGAATATTATAAAATAACCAAACTTAAATAACAACAATTATGATAAAATATTTATGAAAGAGACGTGATAAGAATGTACGAATATATTATGGTAAGATATGGCGATTTAATCTTGAAAGGCAAGAACCAACATATCTTCAGACACAACATCAATAATCAGATTGCCCATAAAATGTATGGGCTTAATATCGAAATAGAATTTCAACATGATTTAGTCTTCATTAAACTAAATGATGTAGATGCTAAAGAAGTAATCGATCGTTTGAATTTCATCTCTGGTTTAAACTCTTACAGCAAAACTTTAAAATGTGAGTTTGATATCGATAAAATATCAGAAAAAGCAATTCAACTTTTAAACTATGAGATAAAAGAAAAAACAACCTTTAAAGTGGAAACAAAAAGAGCTAATAAATCTATTAACTTAAAATCATTTGAGATTTCCAATCTCGTCAGCAAGAAAGTTCTTAGAGAAGTTCAAAACTTAGTGGTTGACGTCAAGACTCCACAAAAAACTTTAAACATTGAAGTAAGAAACGAAGGAACATACATCTTTACCGATAAAATTCCTGGAATCGGCGGATTTCCAACTTCAACCGGAGGTAGAGCATTACTCTTGATAAGTGGTGGAATCGACTCGCCGGTAGCTGGATATATGACGATGAACACCGGCTTAGAAATTGAGGCAGTTCACTTTGAGTCTTCGCCTCTAACACCAATTGAATCAGTTCAGAAAGTCATTGATCTAGTTAGTGTTTTATCTAAATACGCACCAAGTTCAAAGATAAAATTACATCTTGTACCTTTTAGAGAAATCCATGAGAAAATCCTTACTGAGGTTCAAGAGAGTTACATCATTACCATTATGAGAAGAATGATGTATCGTATAGCGGAAATGATTGCAAAGAAAAACAATTGTAAAGCTATTGTGTCGGGAGACTCAATCGGACAAGTGGCTTCTCAAACATTAGAAAGTCTGATAACTGTCCAATCGGTTGTTAGTTCATTGGTGATTAGACCATTAGCAGCTCTAGACAAAAACGAAATTATTAAAGTTGCGAAAAAAATCAAAACATATCAAATATCAAACAGACCTTTTAGCGATTGTTGCACAGTATATGTACCAAAAAGACCAGTTATTAAACCGACAGTTGAAAGAGCTGAAATTCTTGAACAAAGTTTTGATTACCAAAAATTAATTAAAACTGCAATCAAGGATACCGTAACGATAGAAATCAATGAAAGAAAGCCCGTCAATATAATTGACAAAGGCTTTACAGTACAGGAGATTTTCAAATGAAAAAATTAGAAACTTCAAGATTGATTTTAAGAAATTTTGAAGACAAAGATTTGGAAGATTTGTTTGAGTATGCAAAATTGGAAACAGTTGGCCCAAATGCTGGATGGCTACCTCATCCTAATCTCGATCACTCAAAGAAAATCTTAAATCATTTTATCGAGACTAATGATGTTTTTGCAATTGAACTCAAAACCGAAGGAAAAGTTATCGGTTCAGTAGGTTTGCATAAAGTGGATTTGTTAGATGAAAAGGATGTTTATGAACTAGGATATGTTCTATCTACTTTTTATGAGAAACAAGGGATAATGACAGAAGCAGTAAATAAGGTTCTAAGTTATGCTTTTCATGAGCTTGGTCTTGATAAAATATATGTTGGTCATTTTATTGAAAATGATCGTTCTCAAAAGCTAATAAACAGATTTCCTTTTAAGTTTTTATTAATTCATGATTATGAAAGCCGTGATTACGGTTTGAAGAAAAGCAAAATGTACGTTTTAACTAAAGAAAACTATATAAATTGGGAGGATAACAGATGAAAACTTGGAGTTTAAGAAAATTATACTTAGGATTTGACGATCCTAAATACCTTAGTGATTTGGATAAGCTAGAAAAACTGATTCTTGAAATTAATCAACAAGAACTTGATTTTGCTAATTATGATAACAAAATGGAGAAATTGGTGAGATTTTTGAACAACGAAATAACTTTTGATGAGTTGATTGGAAAACTATTCCGTTTTGCGTCTTTAACCGAATCAGTTGAAAGTACAAACCAAACAGCAGTTAAGATGAGTAATGTTTTAAGAAGAAAATTTACTGAGCTTACTAAAGTTACGACAATTTTTAACAAGTGGTTGGCAAATTATCCTGAATTAGATAAAGAAATCGAAGCTAATCCTTTCTTAAAGAAACATGAGTTTTATTTAAACGAAATCAAAGCTAATGCTTCACATATGTTAAGCGATGAAATGGAACTGATGATTGCAAAACTAAGACAAACTGGTTCTAGTGCTTGGGGGACTTTGCAATCACTATTGACCTCAACTTTGGAAGTTGAGTATGAAGACAGAGTAATAACTTTATCAGAAGTTAGAAACATGGCTAAAGATCCAAATCCTAGTGTCAGAAAAGCGGCTTTTGAAGCTGAGTTAGCTGCATATAAAAAAATAGATAAAGCTGTAGCTGCGGCATTGAATTCCATTAAAGGTGAAGTCAATACGATATCTAAAGCTAAAGGATTTGAAAGTCCTTTGCATCAAGCTTTATTCAACAGTCGCATGAGTATCGAAACCCTTAATGCGATGCAAGATGCAGTTAAAGATTATTATGACATCTTTAGAAGCTACTTGAAGAGAAAAGCTGAACTGCTAGGACATAAGAACGGGCTACCTTTTTATGATTTATATGCACCAATTGGAAGTGTAAACAAGAGATTTACCATTGAAGAAGCTAATGACTATGTACTCAAGAACTTTAAAACATTCTCTGATAAACTTCATAATATGGCTAAAAGAGCCTTTGAAGAAGAGTGGGTGGATTATACACCGAGAAAAGGTAAGAGAGGCGGAGCTTTCTGTTCTAACATCCATTCAATTAAAGAAAGCAGAATCATGACAAATTTCACTGGAGCTTTTACCGATATGATCACTCTTTCTCATGAACTTGGTCATGCTTACCATGGAGAAGTGATCTTTGAAGAAAGCCCATTGAATAGTTCTTATACAATGCCTGTAGCAGAAACCGCTTCAACTTTCTGTGAAACTATCGTTAATAAGGCGGCTTTAAATGATGCAACAACTAAAGAAGAAAAACTCTTCTTATTGGAATCATCAATTCAAGGATATACAGCAGTTGTTATTGATATTATGTCACGCTTTATATTTGAAAAAGCAGTTTTTGAAGGTAGAGAGAAAACAGTTTTTGATGCAGATGAGTTAAATGAGTTAATGATTAATGCTCAGAAAGAAACTTATGGAGACGGTCTAGATTCTAACAACTTACATCCTTATATGTGGGTCAACAAACCTCATTATTATTCAGGAGGATTAAGTTATTATAACTTCCCATATACTTTTGGATTATTGTTTGCCAAAGGCTTATACTCGAAATACTTGGAAAACAAAGAAGATTTTATCGCAAAATATGATTTGTTATTAGCTGCTACAGGTAAAAACACCGTAGAAGACGTTGCTAAGTTAATGAATATTGATGTGACAAAGAAAGATTTTTGGGTTAGTTCTTTAGAACTTCTAAGAGAAGATATTGAATTATTCCTAGAAATTTCAAAATAGTACCAATGATTTAGCTGACTTAATTGTTTATATTAGTGAAGGATTAAGGAGGAAGAATATGAAAAAATTTATAATGCTATTTATTGCGTTATTTTCATCACTGGCAATAATTTCTTGTTCGGAAAAAATCACAACGGAAAAAATTACACCGACAGGTGATAATGTTGGTTCTTTTAGTTCGTATGAACAGTTGAAGGAATACCTTGGAGATTTTTACGAGTATAGTAATAATCGTTATTATTTGTTTGGTGATGCCACTTTAGA
>JAVEQW010000051.1:0-9036 GCA_034007385.1 Candidatus Izemoplasmatales bacterium | reverse complement strand
TTTTTTCTTTACTTTTTTGATTAATGTGGTAAACTTAATTGTTTGTCTTTCTTATTTGAAGGTCAATAGAACAGGATTGGTAGGTTATGAGAAATAAAAATATAATTAATGTTGGAGTTATCGCGCACGTTGATGCAGGAAAATCTACCTTAGTAGATGCCCTATTAAAACAAAGTGGAGTATTCCATGAAAATGAAATTATCATTGAACAAGTTATGGATAGCAACGATATTGAAAGAGAACGTGGGATAACCATATACTCAAAAAATTGCGCTATCGAACACAAGGGCACTAAAATTAATATAGTAAATACTCCAGGACATGCTGATTTTTCAAGTGAAGTTGAAAGAATTATGAACACTGTTGATACTGTAATTCTATTAGTAGATAGCAGCGAAGGACCAATGCCACAAACAAAAGTTGTTTTACAAAAATCGCTTCAAATAGGTCTCAATCCGATTGTATTCATAAACAAAATAGATAAAAAGGATGAAAGAGCAATTGAGGTAGTCGATATGTGTTTTGACTTGTTCCTAGAATTAGGAGCGAATGAAAAACAATTAGATTTTCCTATAATATATGGGATAGCAAAACAAGGAATAGCTATGCGAAACATTGATGATGATAGTGATAATCTTAAACCGCTATTTGAATGCATAATGAATCAAGTTAATACTTATCCTGATAATTCAGAAGAGCCATTACAATTGCAAGTATCCTCTTTAGCATATGACGATTATTTAGGAAGAATGGGAATAGGAAGAATAACTAGAGGAACAATTTATAGCGGAAAAACCTATAAGTTAACTAAAAGAGATGGTTCAGTAGTATCTAGCAAAATTACCAAACTCTTTGTTAATGAAGGACTTAGCAAAGTGGAAAAACCATTTGCTTATTCGGGAGATATTGTAATTTTCGCTGGTATCTCTGATATTTCAATCGGAGAAACATTATGTGGCGAAAGTTTTATAGATCCATTACCGATGATTACCATTGAAAAACCTACCCTCTCAATGAACTTCTTAGTTAACGATTCTCCTTTTGTCGGAAGAAGCGGAACTTTGGTAACGTCAAGACAAATTAGAACTAGATTAATGAAAGAATTAGAAACTAATGTCGGTCTTGAAGTGGAACCTCTGGAAAACCTAGAAGGTTATAAGGTTAGTGGTCGCGGTGAACTTCATTTATCAATACTACTTGAAAAAATGAGAAGAGAAGGATTTGAACTGAGTGTATCAAAACCAGAAGTTATACTTAGAGAAATTAACGGTGAAACTCATGAAGCTTATGAAAAGGTTATAGTAAATATACCAGATGAATTCGTTGGCAGTATCATTACCCAATTCAATTCCCGAAAAGGCATTATGAAACATATGTCGAGTGAGAATGGATATTCTATACTAGAGTATATAATCCCTACAAGAGGACTTATCGGCTATAGAAGTGAATTTATTAACACGACAAAAGGTCAAGGTACAATGATTAAATCTTTTGATTCATATATGCCATATGCTGGCGAAATAGAAAAACGTCGTAATGGTGTATTTATAGCCAAAGAACGCGGTAAAACTATGGCTTATAGTTTATTCAATTTATCAGAAAGAGGCAGAATGATTGTCGATCCCGCCGTCGAAGTATATCCAGGAATGATTGTGGGATTTAACTCTCGCAGCAATGATTTAGTTGTTGATCCATGTAAAAACAAAAACTTGACTAACATCAGATCCAGTAGTTCAGATGAAGCGATTAAACTTCTAGATCCATTGCGTTTTTCAATGGAAGAAGCTCTAGAGCTTATTGAAAATGATGAACTTGTGGAAATCACTCCAACAGATATCAGATTAAGAAAGAAAATTCTTGATGAAAATGATAGAAAAAGATATTATCGTACGATTAACAGTATATAAAAAAATTACCTCTACAAAAATTGTAGAGGTTTTTATTTTAAAGAACATTATTCACTAGGATACTTGAATCCCCAACTTTCTCTTATCTGATCCATTTGTTTTAGTATCTTGATGGATGTAGAATGAGGTATATGAGGATCTTCTAATAATCCTTTTTCGATTGAAGCTATAGCTGACAATATTTCATACTCAAAACCATTAACTATATGTTGATGTTCAACTGTTTTGATTAATTTCTTATCCTTATTGTATATAAGTGCTTTTTGGGTTTGGTGGAATTCTTCGACAACAATTAAACCATCATCGCCGTAAATTTTCCCTAATAAAGGCTTATCTCTTGCAATGCTAGAAGTTAGAATAGCTACTTTTCCATTTTTATACTTATATATAATCTCTTCATCGATATCAACACCAGTTATTAAATCTTTTTTCATCTTTGTCTCAAAGGACTGTGGGGTTCCCAAAAAGATATCGGCAAAACTTAGACAATAAATGCCCAAATCAAGCAATGCTCCACCACCTAAATAAGGATTTCTTAACCTATGACTTTCGTCCAAATCGGTACTAAAACAAAAATCCGCTTCTACTCTTTGCACTTCTCCGATTATTTTATTATCTACAAGTTTTTTCAATTCTTTTATTACCGGTAAAAATCTTGTCCATAAAGCTTCCATAACGAAAAGGTTTTTCTGTTTTGCTTTGTGAAAAACCATTTTGGCCTGTTTATGGTTCAAGGTGAAAGGTTTTTCACAAATTATATGCTTGTTGTAATCTAGAATCTCCATCATTTGTTCGTAGTGAAAACTATGTGGAGTAGCTACATAAACCAAATCGACCTCATCATCTTCATATAACTCTTGATAAGATTCATATGCTTTTTTAATATTATACTTTTCTTGATATGACTTTGCTTTAGAAAGATTTCTTGAGGCGATTGCTTCTAAACAGATACTTAAATTACCTCTAGTTATAGCATCTATAAACGTATTTGCTATGTTTCCAGCACCAACAATTCCTACTCTGAGCAAAATAACCATCTCCTTTTATTCGGTTTTCACATTAAGAATTTTAAAATAAAGAGTCATTAAAGAGCTTAAAGTGACAGAAATAATAAAACTTCCGATGTTTACAGCACCAAAAGTACCATCGATATTATAATAAACCAAATATCCAAACAAAATGCCAATTGCAAGTCCTAATCCTTCGATTGCTAGTCTGACATAAGTGATTTTTTTAGCTTTAAAAACCTTTACCATCATCAACATCCACTCATCAAAAACAAATGCTGGAAAACTTGATTTAACAACCAAAGATAGGCCTAAAGGTAAAGTGAAGATTCCTATTATATAAAAAATTACTCTTAAATATAAAGTGTTAGATTCATAGTCCTTAAACACCACTAAGTTCCAAAAATCAATTGATAAAGCCACAAGAAAGATGGGTAAAATCATTAAAAAATACTTTAATTTTCTTCGGTAAAGTATAACGATCAACATAATTGTAAAACTTACCGAAAACGAGACCATACCCAAGGTAATCCAATCGATATTTAAGTTGATATTGAGAAAATCTCTAATATTAATTGTAACAGTATCCCATGCACCACTTCCCAAGTTTGATGCTTTAATAATATTAACTGCGAAACCTAAGCAAATAAATCCAATTAAGTAATAAAGGATGTTAATTTTATTTTTGTTTAAAAAGTACTTTATTCTAGTCATTTTTTCTCCTTGCAATTACAACAAATTAATACATAAGATTATAACATAATAAATAAAAATAGTCTTAATACTGATTGATAATAAATAGAGAAATCGTTTTATATAAAAAACCACAAAACTAATTTTGTGGTTTTATTTCTATCTAGAATATCTTTACTGAATTTCTACTTTTGTGAATGAATTAGCAGGAATAACGACTGTAGTAATCAATCCTGAAGCATCGAAAAATTCAACTTCTATTTCATTGTTTGTAGGATTCCAAACCATAGCATAATTATTGCCTAAATCATCTATATAGATGCTTGATGAAACACTTGATTCAATACCCATCCAAATACTTGTATCTCTTCTACCTAAGCTGTCTAAAGCATTTATCATCCAATAAGCTCCTACTAGTTCAGCAGGGTAATCGTCATTCAAGATTAAGTTGGCGTCAAATTCAGCTATAGCCAAATCTGGACTAATGATTGCTTGAATAGTCCACATATTACTAAACCAAGTATCGATTTCACCATTCTTAGCTTGTAGATACGTAGCATAAATCGAACTGAATTTTTGATAATCTTCTTCATTTAGTGCATAATTAGTTAGATACTCGCCACTAGGCAACCATTGAATTCCATAAATAAATGTCGGGTTAGCTCCAAACCATGTAGCATAATCGTGTTTTCCACCCCATACCATACCGGCAACATCTGTATAATCACCAAATTTTGGATCCCAGTTCTCTTCATCATAATCGAACCAATATTCTTTTATAGCGCTTATTTCTGTCACAAAACCATAAATGGCCGCATCCATTCTTTCGGTATCATTCATGGCCAATGCCCATAGATAACCTGCATTCCAAGAGTTTAAAGCTTCGGATGTGGATTCTAAATTATTACCTTCGGCAAAGGTACCGAATCCATGAGCCCATGTATGTCCGGCCCAAGGATCAAAATTTCTCAAATAAGAAAACTCAGCATCATTCTTGTTTTCAAACATATAATCATCCAATAACAACTCAACCATTAAACCATAATCCTCTTTGAACGCTTGGTCGAACATCGCTAGAACCGCTGCTGCATAAATCAAATAGCCATGGGTAAACGAATGATCACTTAATGTAGATGCTGTAGCAAAATCATCATTGGAATAATATACGCTGCCCCAATTATTATTATAATATAGGTATCTTTCATCACTTGGCCCGTCATACGTAAACCAATCGCCAAGAATGTAATTCAATTTTCCTATAAAGGAAAACTTCAGAGCTTCCTCTTGCAATTGATCAGCAATAATTATACCTTGCGCTAAAGGATATAAAGCTTTCGAATTCCAATAAGGTCCACCATCATTGAAGAAGTTCTCCATATTAGAATAACTGGTTTCACTATCAAGGCTTTCCAAATAAGCAACTGTGTCGGTGCTAGTAAAGTTTAAATTTGTCGGCAGGGTAAAACCAGGCAATAAACCGTTAAACATTAATTCTGTTTGAAAATGATTGCCTTGCATTACCTTAAGTGTTCCTCTTACAGTGCGATAGCTGTATTCAGTCAATAAAGCTTCGCTATATTTATAATGATGAGGCATTAGTGCCAATAAACTAACTCCACTCTTATCGTTTCTTAAACTTTGAGTATTGAAATTGTAATTAGTGTAAACCATACTTTTTAAATAATCGATATTATAATCAATGTTTGTATCAGTTATCATGGTATATCCATGTTCATGGTAAAAACCAATCTCAGATAAATCGTTAATCGCAGCTATTGAGATGAAATTCCCATCGCCAAGATTAAGCGATAAAACATTATTTAGTATACTAAACTCTGTATTACTAGGCGTATTAACCAAGTAATACTTATCGGTATATTCAGGTTGTCCCACATTTGCTGGTGGTGAATTATCATATCCTGAATGCCTTTGAACCATCTTTACAACAATTCCATCACCGCTATGATTGTTGGTTGTTATTTGATCCCCATTTAAGTCGTAATACTCTATTTGAACTCCTAAATCCATAGTGTAAGTTAAAGTATTTTTATCATTGGTTTCCGCAAATACATATGGCGACCCTTGAACAAGAGTTACCACTAACTCGTCTTCCCCTTGAATATTATTCTTCATTGCTACTCTAACCATTGAATCTGAATAATCAATAACTTCAGTGATATAAGTAGAATTCAAGGCAGTCGATCTTAGATAACTATCCTTTAAAGCAATTGGAAATTGTGCTATAGTTTGATATCCGTCCGGTGTCCAATACTGTACAAACCCATCGAGAGGATTGGTAATTTCAAGTCCTTCGTTATAAAAAGCTGTTCTTAATGGGTTCGTATATATTCCATTTCCACCAGCATTGTTTTGAACCAATAAACTCGTCCACCAACCGCTTGACGGAACTGCTGTATTAAGCAAATTAGCTCTGATATATCCAGGGTTTATTGGATGAGCAATTGAGGAATCACTTCCCGTCATATAGGATCCGTCTCCCATTTGAATTACTCCATTCAAACCAATAGGTCTTTCACCATCAAGTGGAGTGAAAACCCCTTCTTCAACATTAACATAAATCGTTTCTGAAAAATAATCCTCTAAGTACTCAATTTCATAAGTCAACTGATATTGACCCACTGTACCATAATCAACATATCCTTTAACCTTTATCAATGAAGTTAAATTTTTTCCTAAAACTGAAGTTGCTTTAACATCATAAAGTGGATCAAAATAATGACCAACGATAATAGTTTTGTTTTCAACCCCTAAAACACTAGCAATCGTATCAAGTTCTTCAACTTCAGTCGTTGTTTCTCCAGTTGTCGGTTCGGTAGTTGTTGGTGAAACTGTCGTAGTTTCACTTGTAGTTGGTGCTTCTGTCTCTGTTTCAGAATCTGTAATATTTGATGTTGTCGTAAATAAAGTCGTCAAAACTGTATTATTCGTGCAGCTTAACATAAAAACAAAAACTAACATCATCCCAAAAATCATAATTTTTTTCATATTCAATATATACTTAAGTATAATCCCCTTCCTATATTTTATACTTAAAAAGAAAGTGTCAAGTATCAAACTTGACACAGTTTTATTATATCGCATTACTATCTTATTTTTATATCAATAAACATTAAAAATAAAGTTTGTATTACATTTGATAATAATTATATTACTAGAACATAATTTCGATTCCGGCATTAACGCCTATATCAGAAAATATGTTTTTTCCTTTTTCTTCTAAAATCACCTTAACTTCACCTGATAACCCTTCTTTGATATAGTCATTCATCGAACCGTCTTTAGGAGCTACAAGGGGAATGGTATGTCGATTGGTACCTTCTAAAATCAACTTATATCTTCTCTTTATAATTTCAACATACACACGGTTTTCGTCAATTTCTATTTTCTTTATTCTAGAAAAATTGTATGTCGCAAAACGGTACTCTTTATTTTCTATAACTAAATTGGCTATCAAACCTCTAAACTTAAGTCCAAGATATGGAATGGTGGCATAAGAAAACATTAAGCTTGTATTTTCATAGTCGAAATGATTGGTCTGAATCCAAATATACTTGCTAGGAAAAGATTTGCCATAATCTTTTTCAATATATCCTTTACCAAAATCAAAATTGGTTTCAATCTTATCAATAGTTATTTTCCCATTTAAATGATGATTCATGCTAACTACATCATGATTGCACTCCATTCTAGGAAAATAATGAAAAAAGCCCATAATTGACGGAGAAAAAGCAGAGGTTTTTATTGGTATAATATCCTTTATATCTAAAATTCCCTTAATATTAGTGTCATCAAAGTCTATATCTACAATAACTTGTTCTAAACTAAAAATACTTTTACCTATAAATACCATATCTTTATTATAATCATAAGAAAAATCGCTTATGTCATATTTGATATATCTTGTCTTGATGTATTCATTATCATTAATAATCACTTGTATGAAAGCATGAGGGTCTTTTTTGTTAATACTTACTCCCGGGATTAAAGAAACAGTCAGTTTCAAATCTTGCGTAACAAACTTATAATACCAACCCTCAAAATAATTATTCTTCTTATTTTTACCTTTAAAACTCATTGGTTTTCTTTTCAAACCATATCACACCCTTTACCTAAGTTAATGAATCTTCACTTTTCACTTGATATGCAATTTCATTCCTCCTGAATAACCCAGGTACAAATGGTGGTTGATATCTTAATACTAATCTTTTTGAGATTATTTGATAATTATTTCGTTCTAAAAATTCTCTAAGTAATTTATCCTGCCTATCAAAATTATCATCAGTCCAACTTCCGTTAAATCTGATGACTGCATAGATGTTTTTATCTAGTTTATCAATAAAAACATTATCTTGTGTAGGTTTTGGAACCGAGGATTGATCATACTTGGAAGGAACATAAAATCCTGTCACAAGTTCGCCTTCATCCTCGCAACTTACAACCGGAGTTGTCATGGATATCTTTTTCCTTTGGTCGTTTTCCCCCGATATATAATTAAAAACATTATTAAACCCGGAATCTCTTCTAGCATTAAGAAAACTTTTGGTTGAAGCTAGAAGTATTTCATCATACTCACGTAATTCAATATTTTTATCTTTAAATATCACACGATACTTAATCGTTTCAAATAAAGCCATATTCAACCTCTTTCAACTTGGTTTTACCAAGGAGTGTGCAGATTATTTATGTAATCTTCATATAAATTCTCTAGTTCCATGTGGTTTTCTTTTGATAGAACATAATCTGAAACTTCAAGATTTTCGGCTAATTGTTTTAAGTTCTTAATCCCAGGAATAACACAGGTTACACCATTAAAATCAAGAATAAACCGTAAACTGGATTTAACGATGTCATCGCCCACTATGTTTTTAACCCTTTCAATAATCTTTATTCTTGTGTCAATTACTTCTTTTGTCCATCTTGATCTGATTCCCGTAAAAACTGTTTTTTCATTATACTTCCCGCTTAACCACCCGGAATCTAAAGGAACTTTTATCATTAGTAAAATCCCTTTTTGGTCGATTTTATCAAAATAGATTTTAGGGCTCTGGTGAATAACATTGAACATAATCTCAATTACATCAACATCATCATTATCTAAAACTGTTTTCAATTCAAAAGGAGTATCAATGCTCACACCAAAATGTTTGATAAGCTTATCTGATTTTAATCTTCTTAACTCATTATAAATCGGATGATCTTTATAAAGCATTTCCATTGGCGGATTATGAAGAATTACACTATCCAAATAATCTGTTTGTAACCTTTTGAGAGATCCTCTAACTGATTTTTCCAATCTATCAACAGAAAAATCCGTTCCTCCTTCACTATCATGTCCAAACTTAGAATTAATAAAAACTTTTTCCCTATTTCCTTTTAAAGCTTCACCCAATAACTTCTCACTGTTACCG
>JAVEQW010000050.1:0-9481 GCA_034007385.1 Candidatus Izemoplasmatales bacterium | reverse complement strand
CTTCCTTATTCAAATCAATTATTAAAGCTTCTTCAGCTTTACTCCAATGAGCCTTGAACTTATAAGAATTTTTCTCGCTAAAATCAAAACTCATTAATTCAGCAACTTCTGACATGAACAACTTATTACATACCCTTGAATAACTAGACTTGATTGTGATATTATGTCTTTGTTCTTCAGGTACATATCCCAGGCTAGCTTCCTCTTTAGTAATCGGCTTAACGGCAATTAATTTATTGTCTTTATCAAGCCCAAGTAAAACAATATAAGCAGTTTCAAAGTAGCTTGTTGCGGATTTGTTTAATGTAATATTTGCTTCGTACAGTGTTGCTAATTCATCTAAGGGTTTTTTTGATACCCATTCGAATTTACTCATCATACAACCTCCATTATAATACAGTTTTCTTATATTCAAAATTATATCATGACTATTTCTAATTATCAATGGATATTTCAAATTATTTATGATTATTTCAAATTATATTGTATTAACCGTAGCCTTAAGTTATTATAAATGAGGTGATAAAAATGAAAGAGAATAAATATTCTGATTATGTATCTAAATCATTAAATAAAACATTTAAAAGCGTCTTATTCGGCCGCTTTTTAAGAGCTATTGACGATTATAAACTGATTCAAGACAATGATAAAATATGTGTTGCTTTAAGTGGCGGTAAGGATTCTTTGGTTCTAGCAGCTCTTTTTGAAGAATACAAATTGCATTACAATAACAATGTTGAAGTAATATATTTAATGATGAATTCCGGTTTCACTAAAGAATTTCTTGAAAACCATCTTGAAAATATGAAAAAGTTAGGGATAGATCAAATTACCAAAGATTCACGAGTTTATGAAATAGCGAACGAAATGAATCCTAAAGCCCCTTGTTTTTTATGCGCAAGAATGAGAAGAGGATTTTTATATCAAGCCGCTAAAGATTTAGGATGTAATAAGCTAGCTTTAGGACACCATTTCGATGACACGATTGAGACTACATTAATGAATATGTTTTATACCGGGACATTCAAGACGATGCTTCCAAAGGCAAAATCACAAAACTATGAAGGCTTAGAGTTAATAAGGCCAATGTATTTAATAAAAGAAAAAGATGTTGAAAGATTTATTAAGTATCATAATATAACCATTAACTCCAAGGGTTGTTTCTTCCAAGAAAGAAATCTCGATTCCAAACGTCAAGAAATGAAGAGACTGATCACAGACTTAAGGAAAATATACAAGAATATTGACATAAACATTTTTAGATCAGCTGAAAATATAAACTTATCAAGTGTCTTAGGTTATTATGAAGACGGGACTGAAAAGGTGAGTTTTCTAGATAAATATTAAAAAACAATGCATAAATTTGCATTGTTTTTATATTAAGGTTTCACATGAAACATCATTTTCCCAAACAAAATTTAGAGAATAAAGTTGAAATCAAATCATCGCTAGAGACTTCACCGATTATTTCGCCTAGACTACTCCAAGCTTTCCTTAAATCAATTTCAACCATATCGATTGGTATTTGATTGAAAGAAGCTTCTAAAGCTTGACTCAAAGCCAACTTTGCTTCTTTTAGTTTTCCTATATGTCTTGTATTAGAAATGATGGTATAATCATTTTCTAAAAGCTCTTCATTGATAAAAAGTCTTTTAACTTCAGTCGCAAGTGTTTCAATACCGATATTGTTTTTTGCAGAAACGTTAATAATGTGTTCGTTATCTAAGTTGATTTCGTTTCCAATATCAATTTTATTCCCGATGATTACTCTAATTTTATCTTTAGTTAACTCTAAAAGTTTTTGATCTTCGTCCGTCATCTTTGAAGACTGATCTAAAACCAACAATACTAAATCAGCTTCATTGATTGCTTTTTTAGTTTTGTTTATACCAATTCTTTCAACAATATCTTCCGTATCTCTAATACCCGCAGTGTCAATCAACTTTAAAATCACTCCATCAAGATTTAGTTCAGCTTCAATCAAATCTCTAGTTGTTCCGGAAATATCGGTTACAATTGCTTTATCTTCTTTGATAAGAGTGTTAAGCAAACTTGACTTTCCGACGTTTGGTCTTCCAATAATTACAGTTCTTATACCGTCACGGATAACTTGTCCGGTTTCTGATTCTTTTAAGATTCTCTCAATCTTTTTTATCAGTACTTCAATATTAGGAATTACTATATCGTTTGTCATTTCGATTACATCGTCGTACTCAGGATAATCGATGTTGACTTCGATATTAGCGATGATATCCAAACAGTCATTTTGCAATTCTTCAATTAATTTTAAGACATCACCATTTAACTGAGAGTTAGCAATCTTTAACTGGTTGTGTGTTTTGGCATTAACCAAATCCATAATGCTTTCAGCTTCAGTCAAATCAAGTCGCCCGTTCAGATATGCACGTTTTGTAAATTCTCCATTTTCAGCTAACCTAGCACCGTTGGCGATAAGTAACTTAATAATTTCATTGGCGATAAAATTGCCGCCATGACATGTAATCTCTACAACGTCTTCGGTTGTGAAAGTTTTTGGAGAACGAAAAACAGAAACTAATACCTCATCTATTTGTTCTTTTTTCTCATTGACAATAAAACCATAATGGACTGTATGAGAATCCTTGTTTTCTAGATTCGCACCATTAAAAATAGAGTTAACAATGGAGATGCTTTCATCTCCAGAAACTCTAATCAAATTGATTGCACTTGTACCATTAGCAGTGGTTTTTGCGACTATCGTATCAAATAACATAATTATCACCACCAATATTTTATCATAATTTTGAAAAAATAATGTATAATATATAAAAGGTGATATATATGAAGAAGTTTAAAAAACCGTTGAAATTTTATTTGATTTTATTTTTAATTTTAAGTTTTGCTGTTATGGGCTACTCCATTTATAAGATAGTCTATGATTCGACGCCAGTAGAAGAGGTTATGAGCTTGTGGTTTTTACCACTCATTTTTATCTTGATTTATTATGGAAGCGACAGTCTTATGGAAAAACTTTTCAACAAAAAAAAGCAAGTCAATTACGAAGAAAAGTTTATCGAAGAGATTGCAAAAAAAATGAGAGAAGACAATGCTTTTTTAATAGAAGAATACCGTCGGTTACAAATCAATGAAAAATTTCAAGAGAGTCTTAAAATAGGTTATGAAATCTATATAAACGGAGAAAGCGATCAATTCAATAATAATAAATTAGAGCGAAAATTCAAGAAGGGAACGATTGAACATAAAGCGGTTCAATACGTTATTGATTACATTAGAGAAACTCAAAAACCCGTAGAATAATACTCGCTTTTAGGGTATAATATACATGTACATAAAAATATATTTTGGAGGCTGAAAAATGAGTTACAAAGCGCTATATAGAACCTATCGACCTAAGGATTTTAATGAGGTTGCTGGACAAAAACATATAACTCAAACATTAAAAAACGCATTAGCTAATGATAAAGTAGCGCATGCTTATTTATTTAGCGGTCCAAGAGGGACTGGTAAAACTTCCATAGCTAAGATTCTCGCAAAAGCTGTCAACTGTATTAAAGCTCCAATTGACAATCCTTGTAATGTTTGCGATAACTGCCTAGGAATTCAAGATGGCACTATCAGCGATGTAATCGAAATAGATGCTGCTAGTAATAACGGTGTAGACGAGATTAGAGAACTTAGAGATAAAGTAAAGTATTTACCGGGATATGTAAGATATAAAGTTTATATAATCGATGAAGTTCACATGCTTTCCCAAGGCGCATTCAATGCTTTGTTAAAAACATTAGAGGAACCGCCAGCACATGTTATTTTCATACTTTGCACCACAGAACTACAAAAGGTATTGCCGACAATTCAATCTCGTTGTCAACGTTTTGATTTCAAGGCTATTAGCACGAACGATATAATTTCTAAACTTAAGGAAATAATTGCATCAGAAAAAATCGAAATTGAAGAAGATGCAATAAAGCAAATAGCAACTTACGCTGAAGGCGGATTGAGAGACGCGATATCTTTGCTGGATCAAGTTTATTCATATAATCCTGATAAAATATCATTGGAAGACGTAAATCAAATTTGTGGAGCAGTATCAATGCAAACTCAAATTGATTTAGCTCAAGCGCTAATTAATTTTGATTCCACAAAAGCAATAGCACTATTAAATGACTTGTTAGCCCAAGGGAAAGAAGTCAAAAAGATCACATTAAACTTAATTGAATTTTTCAGAGATGCTTTAATGTTCAGTAACCTAAAGAAACTGGATGAAGCAAGTATTTTACAAGGAAATGATGATTTTAAAAAAATTTCAAACGAATTAAGCAATAGAAAAGCATTTTACATTATTGATATTTTGAGCAAAGCTCTTAACGATATAAATTGGAGCAATAGCCCAAAGATTCATTTGGAATTAGCATTTTTAAAGATAGTTGATAATGAAGATAACAGCAATTCAAATGTTTTAGCCGCTATCGATGAAGTTGAAAAAAGATTACATGATTTAGAAAAGTTTAAAGAGGATATTGAAAGAGAAGATAAACTTGAATCAAAGGAAATAATTGAGAAAATAATCACTAAGGCTAAAAAGGAAGAAGACTCAGATGACTTAGAAGAGCCGGAATCAAATGCGGAAGAAGTTAGTGATAATTTATTTAATGTTCCTGACGAAGAGGAAACGATATCATTTAGAAATGATGTTAGTGAAAATAGAACATTAGAGACACCGATTAAAGAAACTAGTGAAGACGAACTTGAAGTAGATACAGAAACGATAGTAGAATCTGAAAAGATGGAAGAATCTGAAGAAATAGAAGAAACAAATGATAAAGAAGATGATACTCCTATTGCTGGCTACGACGAAGAAGTTAAGGAAGAACTTTGTAGCGACATCTCAAAAACATATGACATTCATTTTGTTGAAGAAGTGTTGAATAATGGTGATAAGAAAGATAAAGTCACTTTACAAAACAATTGGAACAATTTCCCGGAAATTGAAAACGAAACAGATTCTAAATATTTAGCTTCTTTAATTGAAACCGGAATGGTTACGGCTTCTTCAATAGATAAAATTATAATAACTTTCTCTAGTACGACTATCTGTAATACACTAATGATGCCAACTAACAAAGAGATAGTTATGAAAATAATTAATAAAAAATTTAATAGAATTATTAATTATATGGCGTTGCCTACCAGTGTTTTCTCAGATATCTCAAGAGAATTTTTAGAAAGATATCGTATGGGTGAGGTTTACGTTAAACTTTCTAAAATAGTATGTGAAGGATTAAAAGATGTTTCACATATTGAAAAAAAGGAAATAAATGACTCGAAGCCAAGAATTGTACAGGATGCAATTAGTCTATTTGGCGACAAAGTAAAAATTAAGGAATAAGGAGGAACAAAAAATGATTAACCCGCAAATGTTAAAACAAATCAAAAAAATGCAAGATGATATAAAAAAAATTCAGCAACAAATCAATGAATCTACATTCTATGGCCAAGCAGGAGGATCTGTTGTAAAAGTGGCTGTAAAAGGGACTAAAGAAGTTGTTTCCATTAACATAAAAAAAGAGGAGGTTGACTTATCTGATCTAGAGATGGTTCAAGACTTAATCGTTGCAGCTTTGAATGACGCATTCAAAAAAGTTGATAGAGAAATGGAAGAATCATTAGGAGCAGTAACTCAAGGCGTTAATATGCCAGGTTTGTTTTAATGACTTTACCTAAGGCATTAGAAAATCTGGTTGAGGAATTCAAAAAGCTTCCTGGAGTGGGAAGAAAAACCGCAGAGAGATATGCACTATTTATTATAAATAAATATGATAATGAAAATGTTCATCAATTTTCAAGCGCTTTAGAAAATGCGAAATCACAAATTCATCATTGCTCTGTCTGCGGAAATCTAACTGATGAAGATGTTTGTTATATCTGTAAAGATGACTTGAGAGATAATTCAACAATCATTGTCGTTGAGAATGCGAAAGATGTTTTCTCAATTGAAAACAGCGGCGAATATAAAGGCTTATATCATGTTTTAAATGGAGTCTTATCTCCTATGGATGGAATGGGACCTGAAGATATAAACTTAGAATCTTTATGGAAGCGTGTAATCAACGATAAGTTAAAAGAAGTTATTATCGCTACATCTTCAACTCCCGAAGGAGAGACAACGGCTTTATATATAAAAAGAGTTTTGCAAGAAATTGATGTATTAGTCAGTAGAATTGGATATGGAGTGCCAGTAGGATTGAATCTTGAGTTTGCTGATGACTTGACTTTATCCAAAGCGATTGAAAACCGAAAAAAAATCTAGTAGTAAAAATTACAAAAAAATTACTACTAGATTCCTATTATTATGCTATAATAATATGTAGAAAATATTTATTTTAACTGGAGGGATTGCTTTGTTTGGAAAATTAGTGGTTTTTACCTTAGCAATAACGGATACCATCAACGAGTTTCTAGAGCCATATTTAGAAGCCGTACTTGATAATTTTATTGGATTAGATCCTTGGCTACAAGCGGTTATGCTATTGATTGTTGCTATCTTCTTAATAGTGGGATTGTTTGTTTTTATGAAAAAGTTTATTAAACTATTCATAGTGTTGGCTATTTTAGCTGCTATTTTTTGGTTTGTATATACACAAGGATATCTTGATAGCATTTTAAGTGGTATTAATACCGGTTTATTTACATAATTAAAATTAAGAAAGTACCAGAGAAGTGGGCTTTCTTTTTTTATTAAAATAACTGAAACCTTTGAAGGATTATTCTTAAATAATCCTTCATAAGTATCATTACAGACAATATTTTTGTGTAAGAAAGGGCGTTTTAAAAATGATAAACAAAAAAATAATAAGGCTATTTATCGCGGTTTTAGCGATATTCACCTTTGTATCTTGTGGAGTAGGAACAACAGAAATTACTACAAATAATCCTACAACCGAAGCACCAACCACAGAAGCACCAACTACAAGTAATCTTTATACATTGCCTTCATTAGAAGGAATGAGTAAAGCTGAAATTATCATTGCTTTAGAAAATTCAGAAGTCATTTATAGTTTTAAATGGGAAACTAATACAGAGTTTACTGAAGAAGATTTTATTCGTTATGATGGCGGTCTAGAAATAGGTGATGAAGTAGAAAAGGGTTCGCAAATAGCGATAATACTTGCTACACCACACTATGTTTTGCCAGACTTTAGCGGAAAAACTCAAAGCGAAATTTTTTCTTTGGTTTTAGGTAAAGGTTTCAACTTCCAATTCGAGATTGAAGTAAACAACGACATACCTGACCAAACATTCTCTAAGTTTGGTGACGGATTAGAACCGGGAGATCCATTTGACGGTTCAGCAACGCTTGTTATATATATTGGATTCAATACCGTTAAATTACCGGATTTAAACAATAAACTAAAAGGTGAAATAGCTCAAATCTTAACTGAAGCTCAAATTCAATATAACTTTGAATATGTTATAAACGATGAATATCCTGAAGATATGTTTATAGGTTATAAAGACATGGAAATCGGTGACTATTATGAAGATGAACCAGTTACTGTACTTTTATATCAAAATACATTTACAAGCAATCCAACTTCATTAATAATTTCTAAATACGTTGACGGTGGAGATGGAACGAATGATCAAGCTATAGAAATATATAATCCAACGGATTCAAGTGTTTTTCTTGGTGATTATCACTTAGCCATCTTTATTAACGGAGCAATGGAAGCCACCAACATAATACCTTTTGAAAATGTTGATCTTTTACCAGGAGAAACTTATATAATCGCTAATAAAGCCTCTGCAAACGGAGATTTATTAAGAAGTGCAGATATCTATGTTTTCGAACTTAATTTCGACGGAAACGATACAATTCAATTAAGATATAAAAACAATACTTACATTGATAGCATTTATCATATCGGAAATCGTGATTTTGTATTTGATAACGAGATATTTATTAGAAAGCCTAATGTTGTTAAGGGAGCTAGAAACTTTACTTTTACTGAATGGGTAGCTTATGCACCTTCATATATAGATTTATTAGGGACTCATCCTTATACATATGATCCAACAGCAGGTGTAACATTCCAATTTATCAATAGAATCTTCGATGATCCTCTTGGCGGAATGAATTTAGTTACATTAGTACAAATAAACGACGGTGATACAGCATCTTTTACTCCAGGTTTTCTTAATGCTGAAAGGGTAAGATTCCTTGGTGTTGATACTCCGGAGACTTTTCCTGTAGCAGATCCTTGGGGTCCTGAAGCTAAGGCGTATACAACATTGATTTTAAACAATGCAGAACAAATCTACATTCAAAGCGATCCTGACCTAGGATATACAGAAAATTACGGCCGTCATCTTGGCTTAATTTGGGTTAATCTAGGGGAAACAGGCTTAACAATAGAAATTAAAAACAGTAATAATGAAGTAATGAGAACGGAATATTTATCCGGATGGATATTATTGAATTATCACTTAGTTTTAAATGGATTCTCATTTAACTACTATAGTAGTGATTCAAGCTTAGTTTTTGATAATCGTTATCTGTATCGCTATTTTCAAGATGCACAGTTATTTGCTCAAGAAAATGGTTTAGGTATTCATGAATGAGAATTTTTGGTAGATTCCTTTATGCTTTACTTGCAGTAGGTTTATTCTTATTAGTTTTTACATATTCTATTGATATAACCGCTAATCGTTTCTACGAAGAAGTATTTGGTGCATCATTAACTGATGAAACTGACGATGTCCCCGATTTTTATTACTTCTACACATCAATCCCGGATTATCATAAAAGCGATCCGATAATCTCAATCGATGAAGAAGGATATCAAATCAGAGGCTATGAGGTTGCACGTGCGGAAATCAACGAGCAACAACAACTTGAAATAACAGAATCAATATATATTATTGTTTATAGCGATACAAAAGATTTATCTTTACTAAGTGAGTTAAGTCTGATTGAAGCCGATACTCAAAATGAATTCATTATTCCATTAACAAAATTCAAAACACTAAATATACTTAATGGAGTCAATGATAAAGGTCAGGTATATATACCTAAAGAATTGTTTTTTGATAATAATTTTGACGAAATTAATTTAGTTGGTAAAGATGAAAGTATCATTATTGAAAGCGCTTTAAGCATTGATGATTCAGATTTTACAATAAAGCAAAACTTAGAAGACTTCTATAATCAATATGAAGCGTTACCGACAGAAGAAACAATCGATAATCTTCAAGACGATAGTATCTCAATTAAAATAATCCATCTTGATGAAGAAAATCAACTTAACGGCTCGGTATTAATGGTCAACTTAGCAATGTATTTTATAGCTTTAGCTCTAGCAACATACTTAATCTTCTTTAGAAGAAGAAAATACGAATAAATATAATTAAAAATTACTATATAGTATTTGGGAGGAAATATTTTTTATGGAATTAAGATTAGAAAAATTAACAAAAGTTTTCA